>NZ_JALNPM010000016.1:0-130183 GCF_024520875.1 Pantoea sp. Ft-CA_14
CGCTTTCCTCCTGCAGAGTCAACCTCTTTCTCAGAAGTTTTTCTCCGGCGGCGCAGTCTCCTGTGCCTCTCAACCCGCTTCCCGTTGCCGGTGTTCCGTGTCGATGGAGGCGCATTATAGGGATCCCGTTTCAGAGCACAACCCTTTTTTTGGATCTTTTATCTGAACGGTTATAAATGATCCAGATTGATGAGATCGCCAGCGATCCAGGCCAGAATTGGCTTGTCAGCTGCCTGAAATCGCATCAGGCTGCATTGAAAACAGAACAAAGGAGAACATGATGACTTCCGCCTTACGTCCATATAAAGACCTTTTCCCGCAAACCGGCCAGCGCGTTATGGTCGATCCAAGCAGTGTTGTGGTCGGTGATGTCATAATGGAGGACGACGTGAGCATCTGGCCGCTGGTTGCGATCAGGGGTGATGTGAATCAGGTCCGCATTGGTGCCCGTACTAATGTACAGGACGGCAGCGTTCTGCACGTTACGCATAAATCAGCGTCTAACCCGCAAGGCTTCCCTCTTATTATTGGCGAGGATGTCACGGTCGGGCATAAAGCGATGTTGCACGGCTGTACCATTGGCGATCGCGTGCTGGTCGGAATGGGATCGATTCTGCTTGATGGCGTAATAGTAGAAGAAGAGGTGATGATTGGTGCCGGAAGTCTGGTGCCGCCAGGTAAAAGACTGGAGAGCGGCTATCTCTATCTGGGTAGTCCGGTCAGGCAGATCAGGCCGCTGAATGACAATGAGAAGGAAGGTTTACGCTATTCCGCTAATAATTATGTCGCCTGGAAAGATGATTACCTGGCGGGAGATAACCAGATCCAGCCCTGAGCATCAATATTATCCTGACGGATAGCCGCTTCAGCCTCATCTTCCAGATCCCAGCGATGGTGCTGAAACAGCGCCATCGTCTCCCCTTCACCAAAACGTGAAGTCAACGACTTCCCGCTGATTGCACAGGTCAGCCGCATGCCGTTGACCTGCACCGGGAAACAGACCGCGTTCAGTTCAGCATTATAGGTTTCATCATCAGGAAACTGTATCGCCTGATTCATGGCTGCATGGCCTGTTTAAGCTGGGTAATCACCGGTGCGATTTCCGGCATCACACCGTGCCACAGATAGAAGGCATGAGCAGCCTGCCCCACCAGCATGCCCAAACCATCTGCCAGATGAGCCGTGCCCTGCGCCTGACACCAGCGCAGGAAAGGCGTCAGCCCGCTTTGATAAAACATGTCATAACAGCGCACATCAGCATGAATGACTGCTGCAGGTAAAGGAGGGGTTTCGCCATTCACGCCGCTTGAGGTCGCATTAATGATCAGATCAAAGTGCTGATCTGCCAGCTGCTCAAAACCACATGAGCGGATAGTGCCGCTCGCTGCAAACAGGCTAGCCAGCTCTTCCGCCCGCGCGGCGGTACGGTTAACAACAGTGAGTGTCACGCCTGCTGAGAGAAGCGGCAGAATGACCCCACGTGCAGCACCACCCGCCCCCACCAGCAATACCTTGTCACCAGCGTTGATCATCTTCAGCCGTTCAAGATCGCTTAACAGCCCGATACCATCCGTGTTGTCACCCAGGATCTGCCCATCGCTGAGTTTTTTCACCGTGTTTACCGCGCCGGACAGGGCTGCACGTTCGCTGAGCTGATCGGCAAATTCCCATGCCTGCTGTTTAAAAGGTAACGTCACGTTGGCGCCACGGCCTCCCTGTTCGAAAAAGGCAGAGAGCGCCTGAGGAAAACCATCTATCGGGGCACAAATCCGACCATAGCGATGTTCAATGCCCGTCTGTTCAGCGAAAGCCTGATGGATCAGCGGAGATTTACTGTGGTTGATCGGATTACCGAAAACGGCGAATTGATCCATGAATTAGCCCTGACGTATAAGTTCGCCGCTGATGACATCGCGGATTTCAGAGGGATTGAGCCGCCCACCCGTTTTTCCCGACAGAACCGGGAACTGCTCACCAAACTGCTGCTTCACTTCTTCAGCCGTTCGGCAGGGAGGCAGGCCTGACAGATTTGCACTGGTTGAGACCAGCGGTTTACCAAATGCGCGGCAAAGGGCCTGCACATCAGGATGGTCACTGACGCGAATGGCCAGTGAATCAAACTGTCCGGTAAGCCAGCGAGGCGTTTGTGGCGGAACGGGTACGACAAAGGTCACCGGGCCGGGCCAGCATGCAAACATCCGCTCACGCTGTATCACAGACAGTTCCCGAGCGGAGATGTAAGGTTCCAGCTGGGTGTAATCAGCCGCAATCAGGATAAGCCCCTTTTCTACCGGACGCTGTTTCAGCGCCAGTAAAGCCATGACGGCAGATTCACTGTCAGGGTCACAGCCCAGACCAAATACGGCTTCAGTAGGATAGGCGATGACCGCCTGTCGATTCAGCTGCTCTAAGCAGGTTTCAAGTGAATCGGCGAGGTGTTGATTTTCCATGGTCTATGAATTCTCTTCAGCAATGGCTTTGCCACAACTTTTACTGGCGCAAAAGCGTTTGATCCCTTGGGCCGTCTTTTTTTCAACTAATAGCGGATACTGGCAATAAGGACAGATTCCGGCAACGGGTGTCAGATTCACAACAAACTGGCAGGCTGGATAGCGATCGCATGAGTGAAACGTTTTGCCGTAACGGGAGCGCCGCTGAACTAACCGGCCTTCATGGCACTGTGGACAGGCCAGCGAGGTTTCATCTGGTTTGTCGATGGTTTCGGTGTATCCGCATTCCGGATAGAGGCTACAGCCAATGAACATGCCAAATCGCCCCTGCCGCAACACTTTATCCGCGCCACATTCGGGACAGGCGTGGCCTTCCAGCACTTTGACCACATGACCATCGGCCTGACCCTTTAAGGGTCGAATGTAGTCGCATGCCGGGTAGTTCGCGCAGCCCAGAAAAGGACCGTGTTTACCGGAGCGGATAACCAGTTCTGCCCCGCAAGCGGGGCAGGGATCCTGTTTACGCACGGTGAAGAGTGCAGCTTTACTCATAGCGATCAATGCATGAAAGGAAATTTAATGCAGCATACCTTCATTGGCGTCGAATAGCAGTTCTTCCATCTGCTGATAGGCATTTTCACATCCGGGAATGTTGAACAACACCATCAGTACCACCCATTTGAGATCCTCCAGGTCAAACTCAGAGGTATCCAGCGCCATAATGCGTTCGATGACCATTTCACGCGTTTCCAGGTTCAGCACCTGAATCTGCTCCAGGAACAGCAGGAAACCACGGCTGTCAGCATCTAAACGTTTGCTCTCTTCATCGGTATAAATACGCATGGAGAGCGGATCATTTGTCAGTAAAATTGGCGCAACCAGTCCTTCCTGATAGTCAGCCAATCTTTCTAACCAGTTCAGCGCACTGTAAATATCTTCACGATGGAACCCGGCATCCGTCAGGTCGTCTGTCAATCTGTCCTGATCAACACCCATTTCTGCTTCGTTGTGGATATATGTCTCAAACAAATACATCAGTACGTCGAACATGGCATGCCCTCCTCAATCGGACATAGCCGCCGGGTACAGCTGCGATCCATCCTGCTAACTCCAGTTCCAGCAACTGAGCTGAGATAACTGGCACAGATTGGCCGGCACGTTCAGCGACAACGTCAACAGGTGTAACATCATCACCTACGTTAGCCAACACATCAGCAAATGGCAATGGAGCATCGTCACTCACCTCAGAATAAATTTCACCGGCCGGTGTCATCGGCAGCCAGTTAAGTGCACTAGCCAGATCTTCCACGATGTTATGGGGATGGGCCACCAGCAGCGCCCCCTGCTGAATCAGCCAGTTTACGCCTTCGCTTAACGGGTTACCGAGCGCGCCAGGTAAGGCATAGACATTACGATTTTGCTCCAGCCCATACCGCGCCGTTACCAGGGAACCACTCTTCAGCGAGGCTTCTACCACCAGCACCCCATGGCTCAGGCCGCTGATGATACGATTACGGCGCGGAAAATTAAGCGGATGCGGCAGGGTCGTCAGCGGAAACTCAGAAACCACCGCCCCACCCTGTTCAACGATCTCTGCAGCAAGATGGGCATGATTGCTGGGATAGAGCCGCTGCAATCCACTACCTAACACGGCCACCGTTTTACCGCCCACGTTGAGTGCTGCCTGATGCGCAACACCATCAATACCCCTTGCCAGTCCGCTGGTAATGGTCAGACCGCTGAGGCTTAAGTGCTGGGTAAACCAGTCGCACCAGTAGCGGCCATAGTGTGAACAGTTTCGGCTGCCCACCACCGCTAACTGTGGTGTGCTGATAAGCGCAGGATCGCCATTAATATATAGCAGCGGCGGAAAGCGGTTGGTTTCTTTAAGACGGGCAGGATAGGCCGCGTCCAGAGCAGTCACCAGATGATGAGCCGGACTCTGATCCAGCCAGGAATAGACTTCTGTGAGATTATTTTCATTAAAATCATCATATTGCTGGCACTGGCTCTCATCTAAGCCAAGCCGGATAAGCTGCTCCCTGTCTGCCTGTCCGGCACCTATTTGCTGCGCCACATCAACCCAGCGTTTCCCTGTCATGCCAGTGACGGCGGCCAGCCGTACAGACTGCGCTATTTTGTCCATCTTCAGCTCCCTGATCGCCCTTGCTTCCTGCCGCAGAATGCTGTCAATCAGGCCTCGAAAAGTCTACAATATAAGGTAGTAATCTTTTCTTAACCGAATACAGATCTGGATATTTATGTCAGTTTTGCAGGTATTACATTTCCCTGACGAGCGTCTTCGCAAAGTTGCTGCGCCCGTTAAAGAAGTTAACGCAGACATTCAGCGTATCGTTGATGATATGTTCGAGACGATGTATGCCGAAGAAGGTATCGGTCTTGCGGCTACGCAGGTCGATATTCATCAGCGCATTATCGTGATTGACGTCTCTGAAAGTCGTGAAGAGCGTTTAGTGCTGATTAACCCTGAGCTGCTGGAAAAAAGCGGTGAAACCGGCATTGAAGAGGGCTGCCTCTCTATTCCGGAACAGCGCGCATTTGTTCCGCGTGCCGAGCGGGTAAAGGTCCGTGCACTGGATCGCGAGGGTAAAAGTTTCGAACTGGAAGCCAGCGAGTTACTGGCCATCTGTATCCAGCATGAGATCGATCATCTGGAAGGCAAACTGTTTATCGATTATCTGTCGCCTTTAAAGCGGCAACGGATCAAAAATAAATTAGAGAAACTGGCGCGTCAGAACGCGCAGGCTTCCTGAGATCTTAATAAGGGATAAACGTGTCTGCCCCGCTAAAAATCATCTTTGCCGGCACACCTGACTTTGCAGCGCGTCATCTTGACGCGCTGCTTGCTTCTGAACATCAGGTTATCGGCGTATTCACCCAACCCGACCGTCCTGCTGGTCGCGGTAACAAATTAACGCCAGGCCCGGTCAAAACGCTGGCGATGGCACATGACATTCCGGTTTATCAGCCTAAGTCACTGCGACCTGAAGAAAATCAGCAACTGGTTGCTGACCTCAAGGCCGATGTGATGGTGGTTGTGGCCTACGGATTAATTCTGCCCAAGGCCGTGCTTGATATGCCACGTCTGGGATGCATCAATGTCCATGGCTCACTGCTGCCACGCTGGCGTGGAGCTGCGCCTATTCAACGTGCGCTCTGGGCTGGCGACAGCGAAACCGGCGTGACCATCATGCAGATGGACGTGGGACTGGATACCGGCGATATGCTGCATAAGCTGGCCTGTCCGATTACTGCCCAGGATACCAGTGCCACGCTGTATGACAAGCTGGCACAGCTTGGCCCACAGGGGCTGCTGGATACGCTGACATTACTGACCACTCAGCAGGCTTCACCTGAAAAACAGGATGAAACGCTGGCCAACTATGCTGAGAAACTCAGTAAAGAGGAGGCACGTCTTGACTGGACACTCTCTGCAGAACAGCTTGAGCGTTGTATTCGCGCTTTTAACCCGTGGCCGATGAGCTTTTTCACCATTGAAGATCAGCCGGTTAAAGTCTGGCAGGCAAGCGTTCTGCCCCACTGCGATCGTGCGCCTGGTGAAATTATCCATGCTGACAAGCATGGCATCCAGGTGGCAACGGCTCAGGGCGTACTGAACCTGCTCCAGTTGCAGCCCGCCGGTAAAAAACCGATGTCGGCTCAGGATCTTCTCAACTCGCGCCGGGAATGGTTTGAACCTGGAACCCTTCTGGACTGACTCTCAGGCCCGGTCCCTCACCGGGCCTTTTGTTTGATGACAAAACCCTATGACTAAATCTATCAACCTGCGTAGCCTCTCAGCTCAACTTATTGAGCGTGTGGTCGACAAGGGCGAATCCCTGAATACGGCACTGCCAGCCGCCCAGAAAAAGCTCTCTGACAAAGATAGCGCATTAGTGCAGGAGATCTGTTTTGGCGTATTGCGCACATTACCGCAGCTGGAAGCGCTGATTGGCAAACTGATGGAGCGTCCACTTACCGGCAAACAGCGGGTTCTGCACTATCTGATCATGGTCGGGCTTTATCAGCTGGAGTATACCCGTGTGCCTGCCCATGCCGCACTGGCAGAAACCGTCGCGGGCGCCGAAGTACTGAAGCGCACCAGTATGAAAGGCTTATTAAATGGCGTATTACGCCAGTTTCAGCGTCAGCGGGAAGAGCTGCTCGCCACTGTTCAGGATGGCCCGCAGCGCTATCTGCATCCGGGATGGCTGCTAAAGCGTTTGCAGCATGCCTGGCCGGAACAATGGCAACAGATTGTCGAAGCAAATAATCTGCGTCCGCCGATGTGGCTGCGGGTTAATCGCCAGCACCACGATCGTGACACGTGGCTGGCTATGCTGGCCGAAAGCGGCAGGAATGCTCAGCCTGATGTCGATGTGCCGGATGCGCTGCGGCTTGACGCCCCTGCCCCGGTCAGCCAGCTACCAGGCTTTGATCAGGGTTGGGTTACCGTGCAGGATTTATCTGCTCAGCGCTGTGCCTTGCTGCTTGAGCCCCAAAACGGCGAACAGATTCTGGATTTATGCGCTGCGCCCGGCGGTAAAACGACCCATATCCTTGAAATCGCGCCTCAGGCCGAAGTTATGGCCGTCGACGTGGATGCGCAGCGTCTTAAACGCGTAAATGAGAATCTGCAACGACTGGGTATGAAAGCAGACGTGAAACAGGGTGATGGACTAACGCCGCAACAGTGGTGCGGCGTTCGTCAGTTTGACCGTATTCTGCTGGATGCGCCCTGCTCTGCTACCGGTGTGATCCGACGCCATCCTGATATTAAGTGGCTGCGTCGCGATCGGGATATCGCCGAGCTGGCAAAGCTTCAGGGTGAAATTCTTGATGCTATCTGGCCGCACCTGAAACCTGGCGGTACACTGATTTATGCCACCTGTTCCATCCTGCCTGAAGAGAATCATCAGCAGATAGATGCTTTCCTGCAGCGCCAGCATGATGCGCAGGCTGAGCCCCTCGGAGATGCGCCCGCGAACGGCTTACAGGTATTCCCGGAAGCCGAGGGCGGAGATGGTTTCTTCTACGCTAAGCTGATAAAAAAATCGGGTACAAACTGAAATGAGTATTGATAAGCGATGAAAATAATCATTCTGGGCGCAGGACAGGTTGGCGGAACCCTGGCAGAAAATCTGGTGGGTGAAAACAACGATATCACGGTGGTTGATACCGACTCTTCACGCCTGCGTCACCTGCAGGATAAGTTCGATCTTCGCGTCGTGCAGGGTCATGGTTCTCATCCACGCATTTTACGTGAGGCGGGTGCAGAAGATGCCGACATGCTGGTTGCCGTAACCAACTCCGATGAAACCAACATGATTGCCTGTCAGATTGCTTATTCGCTTTTCAATACGCCGAATCGTATCGCCCGTATTCGCGCGGCCGATTATCTACGTGATGCGGACAAATTATTTATTCCTGAAGCGGTGCCTATCGATCACCTGATCTCGCCTGAACAGCTGGTGATCGACAATATCTATCGTTTAATCCAGTACCCTGGCGCATTGCAGGTCGTCAACTTTGCTGAAGGCAAAGTCAGCCTCGCCGTGGTGAAAGCTTATTATGGCGGGCCACTGGTAGGAAATCCGCTATCGATCATGCGTGAGCATATGCCACACATTGATACCCGCGTAGCCGCTATATTTCGTCAGGATCGCCCCATTCGCCCGCAGGGTTCAACCATCGTAGAAGCGGGTGATGAAGTCTTTTTCATTGCAGCCAGTCAGAACATTCGTGCGGTAATGAGTGAAATGCAGCGGCTGGAGAAACCTTATAAACGGATTATGCTGGTAGGTGGCGGTAATATCGGTTTCGGCTTGGCACAAAAACTTGAGAAAAATTACAGCGTGAAGCTGATTGAACGTAACCCCCAGCGCGCAGCAGAACTGGCAGAGCATCTTCACGACACAGTCGTCTTTTATGGCGATGCGTCAGATCAGGAACTTCTCGCTGAAGAACATGTTGATCAGGTTGATCTCTTTATCGCCGTCACCAACGATGATGAAGCCAATATTATGTCAGCCATGCTGGCAAAAAAGATGGGGGCGAAGAAGGTTATGGTGCTGATTCAGCGCCGCGCCTACGTCGATCTGGTACAAGGCAGCGTTATCGATATCGCTATTTCACCTCAGCAGGCCACGATTTCTGCCCTGCTTGGTCATGTGCGCAAAGCGGATATCGTGGGCGTTTCATCGCTACGACGCGGTATTGCAGAAGCGATCGAAGCGATAGCCCACGGAGACGAATCAACTTCACGCGTGGTCGGCCGCTCCATTGATGATATCAAACTACCGCCAGGCACCATTATTGGCGCAGTGGTTCGTGGAGACGATGTGATGATTGCCAATGATAACCTGCGAATTGAACAAGGTGATCATGTCATCATGTTCCTGACCGACAAGAAGTTTGTATCAGATGTGGAACGTCTCTTCCAGCCGAGTCCATTTTTCCTGTAAATGCCGCGTTTACAGGCGAACAGAGCACAGGGAACGCAAAACTGCCGCTTAATTCGCTGTGTTGATGGCAAAACCAGTAGGGTTTGTTAGACTTTATGGCATTGGCTTGGGCAAGGAGATAAGTATGAGTTTAATCAAAGAGTTTCGCGATTTCGCAATGCGCGGCAATGTGATGGATTTAGCCGTTGGTGTCATCATCGGTGCTGCATTCGGTAAAATTGTTTCATCGTTAGTCGCCAACATCATTATGCCGCCTTTAGGCTTGCTGATTGGTGGTGTGGATTTTAAATCATTCGCCTGGGTACTTAAGCCTGCAGTTGGTGATGCTCCAGCCGTTGTAATGCAGTACGGTATCTTCCTTCAGACCATCTTCGATTTTGTCATCATCGCTTTCGCAATCTTTATGGCGATCAAGTTAATGAATCGTCTGTACAAGAAAAAGGAAGTAGAGAAGCCAGTGGCTAAACCGTCAAACGAAGAAGTTCTGCTGACTGAAATCCGCGACCTGCTGAAACAGCAGAATACCCGGGTCTAGTTAATAAGCCGCCGCACAGGCGGTTTTTTTAACCGTAAAAGCAGAAGGGCAGTGATAAGACGCTTTCTTATCACTGCCCTCCCATCCAGTCCCCTTGCCATGTTTCTCTTTCCGCTTGAAACTACCTTTACCCTTTTGCTTCTGCTCTATGCGTTGCCGAAATAGTGGGTCGTGTAACAGAGCCTGAATCGCGTTATCGCGGATTTGCCCTTTGGTGTGCTGATATTTACTCATGACGCCTCCTGTTGAGATGGTCTGATACTCTATTCCTTTGCAGCAAAATAACAATATGCTTATTTGCTCGAAGCCTCTCCCCGCTCCAGCGCCTCAAGAATTGAGCACGAAATGCTACTGTGACTGTCACCACAACAGGCATCGGAAAGGTGTCGCAGGGAACGCTGCATCGTTTCTAATTCTGCGATCATCTGAGCAACTTCGCTCAGCCGTTTTTCAACGATCGCTTTTGATTCCTGACAGGTGTGGTGCGCAGGATCAACCCGGATCGAAAGTAGCTCTCTGATCGCTTCCAGACTGAAACCCAGTTTACGACCATAACGAATAAATTTCAGACGCTGAAGATCGCCCTCGCTGTAAAGGCGAAAACCACCTTCCGTCCGAGCATCATGATCCATCATCTGCTGCTTTTCATAAAAACGGATAGTGTCTGGCGTCACCTCCGCAAGCTTAGCTAACTGACCGATGCGAAACATTTACTCCTCCTCGCGGAAACGATGCTGAATAGCAGTGGAATAACTGCCATGGAGAAAATCGGTACTGATACCCGCCTGGCGTAATCTCAGCTCCAGCACCTGAAGCCGATGGCAATGATCCTGAAAATTTTGATCCGCAGGATCGAGGTTGCGAATAAGATCGTTAACTTCCATGGCTTCCCGTCTGAGCTCAAGCTCTGGCGGCAGAAAGCCCGCATTTTTCAGTAACCGGTAGCCCGCTCTTAACTCAGGCGGAACATGACTGTCATCATCCAGCTGCAGCGGCTTACCGGAGCCGGGAAGATTACTCAGCTCGCCTTTTTCCAGCGCCGCTTTGATATGCTGTTCAGCAAGTTCATCAACCAGCCACATAGTTGGCTCCTTTGAACATGAAAAGAGTAAGTTCTAAGGTAGTAAATTTCAGGCAATAAAAAACCCGCCGAAGCGGGTTTTTTACGTTGCTACAGATTACTCTGCGGCTGCTTCTGCTTGAGCTTCTGGACGATCAACCAGCTCGATGTAAGCCATCGGAGCGTTGTCACCAGCACGGAAGCCACACTTAAGAATACGAGTGTAACCACCGGCACGGCTCGCGAAACGCGGGCCCAGCTCATTAAACAGTTTTGCCACGATCTCGTTATCACGAGTACGGGCGAATGCCAGACGACGATTAGCTACGCTGTCGGTCTTGGCAAGAGTAATCAGCGGCTCAACTACGCGACGCAGTTCTTTGGCTTTCGGCAGAGTCGTTTTGATGATCTCATGACGAACCAGAGAACCGGCCATGTTGCGGAACATAGCCTGACGATGGCTGCTGTTGCGGTTCAGTTGACGACCACTCTTACGATGGCGCATGACCTTATCCTTCTCAGTGAAACCTTAACCTGTGATCTGATTATTCATCAGCAATGCTTGCTGGCGGCCAGTTCTCGAGGCGCATGCCCAGAGAAAGACCACGCGAAGCCAGCACATCTTTAATCTCGGTAAGAGATTTTTTACCAAGGTTAGGCGTTTTAAGCAGCTCAACCTCGGTACGCTGTACCAGATCACCGATGTAGTGGATAGCTTCTGCCTTAAGACAGTTAGCAGAGCGGACAGTCAATTCCAGATCGTCAACAGGGCGCAGCAGGATCGGATCGAATTCTGGTTTCTCTTCTTTAACTTCCGGCTGACGTACATCACGTAAGTCAACGAAAGCTTCAAGTTGTTCTGCCAGAATGGTTGCCGCACGACGAATCGCCTCTTCAGGATCGATTGTGCCGTTGGTTTCCATTTCGATGACCAGCTTGTCCAGGTCGGTGCGCTGCTCTACACGCGCTGCTTCAACATTGTAGGCGATACGGTCTACAGGGCTGTAGCAAGCGTCAACTAACAGGCGGCCGATTGGGCGCTCATCTTCTTCCGAATGAATTCGGGCAGAAGCCGGC
This sequence comes from Pantoea sp. Ft-CA_14, assembly GCF_024520875.1. Taxonomy (NCBI): domain Bacteria; kingdom Pseudomonadati; phylum Pseudomonadota; class Gammaproteobacteria; order Enterobacterales; family Erwiniaceae; genus Pantoea; species Pantoea sp. Ft-CA_14. The sequence goes on from NZ_JALNPM010000016.1 coordinate 11,608, forward strand.
ACATAGCCACGACCACGCTGAACTTTGATACGCATGCTGATAGCAGCGTTCTCATCGGTCAGATGGCAAATGACATGCTGAGGCTTGACGATTTCGACATCACCATCATGGGTAATGTCGGCTGCAGTCACAGGGCCAATGCCAGATTTATTCAAGGTCAGAATAACTTCATCTTTCCCCTGAACTCTTACCGCCAGCCCTTTCAGGTTGAGCAGGATTTCCAGGATATCTTCCTGTACTCCCTCTTTGGTGCTGTACTCATGAAGTACACCATCAATTTCAACCTCGGTCACCGCGCAACCCGGCATGGATGAAAGCAGAATACGGCGCAGTGCGTTACCAAGAGTATGGCCAAAGCCACGCTCTAAAGGCTCAAGGGTCACCTTGGCGTGCGTCGAACTCACTTGCTCGATATCTACCAGGCGCGGTTTTAGAAACTCTGTCACAGAACCCTGCATTGTGTCCTCTCTTTGGTACTAAGCCTTACTTGGAGTAAAGCTCGACGATCAGGTGTTCGTTAATGTCCGCAGACAGATCAGTACGTTCAGGAATACGCTTGAACACACCTTCCATCTTAGTCGCATCAACTTCCAGCCAGGTTGGCTTTTCACGCTGCTCAGCCAGCTCCAGAGCGGCCTTCACGCGAGATTGCTTTTTGGCTTTCTCACGGATGCTAACGACATCATTCGGAGATACCTGATAAGAAGCGATGTTAACAACGCGGCCATTTACCAGAACAGACTTATGGCTAACCAGCTGACGTGCTTCTGCACGAGTGGCACCAAAGCCCATACGATAAACTACGTTGTCCAGACGACCTTCCAGCAGAGCCAACAGGTTTTCACCGGTGTTGCCTTTCAGACGAGCTGCTTCTTTATAATAGTTACGGAACTGACGCTCCAGCACGCCGTAGATACGACGAACTTTTTGCTTTTCACGTAACTGACCGCCGTAATCAGACAGACGCGGTTTACGCGCACCATGCTGACCAGGGGCTTGTTCAATCTTACACTTGGAATCAATCGCGCGAACGCCAGACTTAAGGAATAAGTCAGTGCCCTCACGACGGCTCAGCTTGAGCTTAGGACCCAAATATCTTGCCATTTTCTTTCTCCAACTATCCTAAAAAAACGGGCGTTATACGCGACGTTTTTTCGGCGGACGACAACCGTTATGAGGGATCGGAGTCACATCAGTAATATTAGTGATGCGGAAACCAGCGGCGTTCAAAGCACGAATCGTAGATTCGCGACCTGGACCCGGACCCTTTACCATAACTTCCAGGTTCTTAATTCCGTAATCTTTTACCGCTTCTGCACAGCGCTCTGCAGCGACCTGAGCAGCAAACGGAGTGGATTTACGTGAACCGCGGAAACCGGAACCACCGGCGGTTGCCCAACCCAGTGCGTTACCCTGACGATCAGTAATGGTAACGATGGTGTTGTTAAAAGAAGCATGGACATGAGCCACGCCATCTGAGACTTGTTTTCTTACACGCTTACGTGCACGAACTGGTGCCTTTGCCATTATTTACTCACCCCGATTATTTCTTGATCGGTTTACGCGGACCCTTACGGGTACGTGCGTTGGTCTTAGTACGCTGACCGCGAACCGGAAGACCACGACGATGGCGCAAACCACGGTAGCAACCAAGGTCCATAAGACGCTTGATGCTCAGGGTGATTTCACGGCGCAGATCACCTTCTACAACGAATTTCGCAACTGCATCACGCAGCTGATCAATTTGTTCTTCAGACAGCTCACTGATCTTAACATTTTCAGCAATACCCGTTGAAGCGCAGATGGCTTTAGAACGGGTTTTACCGATACCGAAGATCGAAGTTAATGCGATAACGGTATGTTTTTGATCAGGAATGTTAATGCCTGCTATACGGGCCACTATGCACTCCTATAATTAAACAAGCACGTCCCATGCTGAAAAGCCCGTTTTCAGGATACTCAAATGGAAACGCACTGACATACAAAAGATTGGCTGGCTAATCTAGCCAGCTCAACCCGACTTTGCAAGAAAAATATGTGACAAAATCAGCCTTGGCGCTGTTTATGCTTTGGCTCGGCGCTGCAGATCACACGGACGACACCGTCGCGACGAATGATTTTGCAGTTACGACATAATCTCTTGACGGAAGCACGAACTTTCATTTTTACTCTCCGTAACTTCTCAACCAACTGAATTAACGGCCGTAGCCTTTCAGGTTAGCTTTCTTCAGTGCCGACTCGTACTGACTTGACATCATCAGAGTTTGCACTTGAGCCATAAAGTCCATGATGACGACAACTACGATAAGCAGTGAAGTACCGCCAAAGTAGAAGGGAACCTTCATCGCATCACGCATGAACTCCGGGATAAGGCAGATAAACGTAATGTAGAGAGCGCCGATTAAGGTCAATCGCGTCATTACTTTATCAATATACTTCGCCGTTTGCTCTCCCGGACGAATTCCCGGTACGAATGCACCAGACTTCTTCAGGTTATCTGCTGTTTCACGTGGGTTGAAAACCAACGCCGTATAGAAGAAACAGAAGAAGATGATTGCAGTCGCATAGAGTAGCACATAAAGCGGCTGTCCTGGCTGCAAATACAGCGAAATTGTTGTCAGCCAGTTCCAACCGGTACCGCCCCCAAACCACGATGCAATCGTTGCCGGGAACAGAATAATGCTGGAAGCAAAAATGGCTGGAATGACGCCTGCCATGTTCACTTTCAACGGTAAATGTGTGCTCTGTGCAGCGTAAACGCGACGACCTTGCTGACGTTTTGCGTAGTTCACCACAATGCGGCGTTGACCACGTTCAACAAAGATAACAAAGAAGGTCACTGCGAATACGAGTACTGCAACCAACAGCAACAGAAGGAAGTGCAGGTCGCCTTGCCGCGCTTGCTCGATGGTATGGCCAATGGCCGGCGGGAGACCCGCAACGATACCTGCGAAGATAATGATCGAAATACCGTTACCGATACCACGTTCAGTAATCTGTTCGCCCAGCCACATCAGGAACATCGTTCCTGAGACCAGACTCACAACAGCGGTAAAGTAGAAAGCAAAGCCTGGATTCATTACCAGGCCTTGCATCCCTGGCATATTCGGCAGACCGGTAGCAATACCGATCGACTGAAATATGGCCAATACCAACGTACCGTATCGGGTGTACTGGCTAATCTTACGACGGCCAGCCTCCCCTTCTTTCTTAATTTCCGCTAACGCTGGATGAACCACCGTTAATAACTGGATGATAATCGATGCCGAAATATACGGCATGATGCCCAGTGCGAAAATAGAAGCACGGCTCAGAGCACCACCAGAGAACATGTTAAACATTTCAATGATGGTGCCACGCTGTTGCTCAAGCAGTTTGGCAAGTACAGTGGCATCAATACCAGGGATTGGAATAAAAGAGCCAATACGGAAGACAATGAGTGCGCCGATTACAAACAGCAGTCTGCGTTTCAGCTCACCAAAGCCACCCTTGGCACTTTGAAAATCTAATCCCGGTTGTTTAGCCATCTGCTACTTATTCCTCGATTTTACCGCCAGCAGCTTCGATTGCAGCACGTGCACCTTTGGTGACACGCAGACCGCGAACCGTTACCGGTGTAGAAACTTCACCAGACAGAATTACTTTAACGAATTCAATCTGAACACCGACAATGTTGGCTGCTTTCAGCGCGTTCAGGTCGACGATACCGCCTTCAACTTTCGCCAGATCAGACAGACGAATCTCTGTGGTGATCATTGCTTTGCGAGAGGTGAAACCGAACTTCGGCAGACGACGGTACAGAGGCATCTGACCACCTTCGAAACCGCGACGTACGCCACCGCCAGAACGTGAGTTCTGACCTTTGTGACCACGACCACCGGTTTTTCCGAGGCCAGAACCGATACCACGACCCAGACGCTTGGTAGCGTGCTTAGACCCTTCGGCCGGAGACAGAGTATTTAAACGCATCTCTTACTCCTCCACTTTAACCATATAGGAAACCGCGTTAACCATACCGCGTACTGCAGGCGTGTCTTCACGCTCAACGGTGTGGCCAATACGACGCAGACCCAGGCCAACCAGAGTGGCTTTATGCTTAGGCAAGCGGCCGATTGAACTACGGGTTTGAGTGATTTTAATAGTCTTAGCCATCGTGATTACCCCAGAATTTCTTCAACGGATTTACCACGCTTAGCAGCGACCATTTCCGGAGATTTCATATTGCCCAGGCCGTCGATAGTTGCACGAACCACGTTAATCGGGTTAGTAGAACCATAGGCTTTTGCCAGTACGTTATGAACTCCAGCGACTTCCAGAACGGCGCGCATTGCACCACCGGCAATAATACCGGTACCTTCTGAAGCCGGCTGCATGAACACGCGGGAACCCGTGTGTGCACCTTTAACTGGGTGCTGCAGGGTGCCGTTGGTCAGCGCGACGTTAACCATGTTGCGACGGGCTTTCTCCATCGCTTTCTGGATCGCTGCTGGAACTTCACGCGCTTTACCGTAACCAAAACCTACGCGACCATTACCATCGCCTACCACAGTCAGTGCTGTGAAGGAGAAGATACGACCACCTTTAACAGTTTTAGAAACACGGTTTACCGCGATCAGTTTTTCCTGCAGTTCGCCAGCTTGTTTCTCGATGTGTGCCATCTTAGACCTCTACCTTAGAACTGAAGGCCAGCTTCACGGGCAGCATCTGCCAGTGCCTGGACGCGACCATGATATTGGAAACCGGAACGGTCGAAAGAAACACCAGTGATGCCTTTTTCGATTGCGCGTTCTGCGATAGCTTTACCTACTGCAGCTGCGGCTTCTTTATTACCGGTATACTTCAGTTGTTCAGTGATAGCTTTTTCTACAGTAGAAGCAGCGACCAGAACTTCGGAACCGTTCGGGGCGATTACCTGTGCGTAAATATGACGCGGGGTACGATGTACCACCAGGCGAGTAGCACCCAGCTCTTTGAGCTTGCGACGTGCACGGGTCGCACGACGGATACGAGCAGATTTCTTATCCATAGTGTTACCTTACTTCTTCTTAGCCTCTTTGGTACGCACGACTTCGTCGGCGTAACGGACACCCTTGCCTTTATAAGGCTCAGGACGACGGTAGGCGCGCAAGTCCGCTGCAACCTGACCAATCAGCTGTTTATCAGCGCCTTTCAGCACGATCTCAGTCTGAGTTGGACATTCTGCAGTGATACCCGCGGGCAGCTGGTGATCGACTGGATGAGAAAAGCCCAGAGACAGGTTAACCACGTCGCCTTTAACGGCTGCACGATAACCTACACCAACCAGCTGCAGCTTCTTAGTGAAGCCTTCGGTAACACCGATTACCATTGCGTTCAGCAGCGCGCGAGAAGTACCCGCCTGCGCCCAGCCGTCAACGAAACCTTCGCGCGGTGCGAAAGTCAGAGCGTTGTCAGCATGCTTAACTTCAACAGCATCATTGATAGTACGAGTCAGCTCGCCGTTTTTACCTTTAATCGAAATTACCTGACCGTTGAGTTTTACCTCTACGCCGGCAGGAACAACGACAGGTGCTTTAGCAACACGAGACATATGTATCCTCCGATTACGCTACGTAGCAGATAATTTCGCCACCAAGACCTGCCTGGCGCGCTGCACGATCAGTCATGACACCTTTAGATGTAGAAACTACAGCGATGCCCATACCAGCCATTACCTTTGGCAGCTCATCTTTTTTCTTATAGATGCGCAGACCAGGACGGCTTACTCGCTGAATGCTTTCTACAACAGCTTTGCCCTGGAAATACTTGAGAGTAAGTTCCAGTTCCAGCTTGATGTCGCCTTCGATTTTGAAATCTTCAATATATCCTTCTTCCTTCAGAACGTTGGCAATTGCCAATTTCAGCTTGGAGGAAGGCATGGTGACCGCAACTTTGTTTGCGGCCTGACCGTTACGGATACGGGTCAGCATATCCGCGATCGGATCTTGCATGCTCATCTGTGTTACTCCCGTGATTCAATTGGTGACAATTACCAGCTAGCCTTTTTCAGGCCCGGGATTTCACCGCGCATGGCGGCTTCGCGGACCTTGATACGGCTCAACCCAAACTTCCGCAGGAAACCGTGCGGACGACCTGTTTGACGGCAGCGGTTACGCTGACGCGAAGGGCTGGAATCACGCGGCAGACTCTGCAGCTTCAGAACAGCATCCCAACGATCTTCGTCGGAAGCGTTCACATCAGAGATGATCGCTTTCAGTTCAGCGCGTTTAGCGAAGAATTTGTCTGCTAATTTTGCACGCTTAACTTCGCGTGCTTTCATAGATTGCTTAGCCATTAAGTAACCCTACCTTACTTACGGAACGGGAAGTCAAAGGCAGCCAGCAGAGCACGGCCTTCATCATCAGATTTCGCAGTAGTGGTAATGGTGATATCCAAACCACGAACGCGATCGACTTTGTCGTAGTCGATTTCTGGGAAGATGATCTGCTCACGTACACCCATGCTGTAGTTGCCACGACCATCGAATGACTTAGCGGACAAGCCACGGAAGTCACGGATACGTGGAACAGCAATGGTGACCAGACGCTCAAAGAACTCCCACATGCGCTCGCCACGCAGAGTTACTTTACAGCCGATCGGATAGCCCTGACGGATTTTGAAGCCTGCAACTGATTTGCGTGCTTTGGTGACCAGCGGTTTTTGACCGGAGATTGCTGCCAGGTCAGCTGCTGCGTTATCCAGCAGTTTCTTGTCAGCGATCGCTTCACCAACACCCATGTTCAGGGTGATCTTCTCGACCCGAGGGACTTGCATGACAGAATTGTAGCCAAACTCTGTCATGAGTTTCTGGACTACTTCGTCTTTGTAGTAATCATGCAGTTTCGCCATCGTACTACTCCAAATTACTTGATAGTTTCGCTGTTAGACTTGAAGAAACGGACTTTTTTGCCGTCTTCGAATCTAAAGCCTACACGGTCAGCCTTACCAGTTGCCGCGTTGAACAGTGCAACGTTAGAAACCTGAATAGCAGCTTCTTTTTCAACGATGCCACCTGGTTGGTTCAGAGCCGGAACCGGCTTCTGATGTTTCTTCACCAGGTTGATACCTTCAACGATGACCTTACCAGAAGACAGGACATTCTTAACTTTACCGCGCTTACCTTTATCTTTACCGGTTAACACGATAACTTCGTCGTTACGACGGATTTTAGCTGCCATTGTTCGCTCCTTAGAGTACTTCTGGTGCCAGAGAGATAATTTTCATGAACTTTTCAGTACGAAGTTCACGAGTTACCGGCCCAAAAATACGCGTACCGATAGGCTGCTCACTGTTATTGTTCAGAATAACGCATGCATTACCATCGAAGCGAATGACAGAACCGTCCGGGCGACGAACACCCTTCCTGGTGCGCACCACTACCGCCTTCAGGACATCACCTTTTTTGACTTTACCACGCGGAATTGCTTCCTTGATGGTAACTTTGATGATGTCACCGACGCCTGCGTAGCGACGGTGCGAGCCACCCAGAACCTTGATACACATTACGCGACGTGCACCGGAGTTGTCGGCGACGTTCAGCATAGTCTGTTCTTGGATCATTTTAGTGCTCCGCTAATGTCAACTACTACTTCGGGACCTAAACCTCAGGTCGTTAGAAAGCCCCATAATTGAGGGCGCGGCATTGTAACACCGGTTCTCACAGATGGGTAGAAAAAATAAACGGCTCTCAATCGAGCCGCTGATTTCCCCTGATGACAGGGAGGGCGTATTCTAGGGAATAGTGCGAACAGTAGCAAATGTAATCTGCCTTATTTTTCGTCGCCTCCCAAATAAAGTGCCCTTCTGACTCAACCAGCCAGTTTCCTGGCCAGTTGGTTATGCTGACGCAACACGGCTGGCAGTTCAATTCCGGCCACTTGTCCGTCCCGTACCCGGACTTTTCCGTTAATGATGCTATAGGCAACCTGTCCCGGATTACAGAACACCAGGGCGGCTACAGGATCGTGCCCTGCCCCGGCAAGTCCAATTCGATTCAGGTCAAAAATGGCCAGATCGGCCATCATGCCCGGCGCAATGGTGCCCACATCATCGCGGTTTAGTACCTTTGCTCCACCCAGCGTCGCCAGTTCCAGTGCCTGACGTGCCGTCATCGCATCCGGGCCGAAGCCAACGCGTTGCAGAAGCATTGCCTGACGAACTTCGGCCATCATGTCTGAGCTGTCATTGGAGGCTGAGCCATCCACACCCATACCCACGTGTACGCCGGCATCACACATATGGCGTATCGGCGCAATACCGGAACCGAGACGCATGTTCGAGCAGGGACAGTGCGCGACGCCGGTACCGGTACGTGCAAAGAGTTCTATGCCATGCTGATCCAGTTTGACGCAGTGTGCATGCCAGACATCCGGTCCTACCCAGCCGAGGTCTTCAACATACTGTGCTGGCGTCATATTGAATTTTTCACGGCTATAACGGATATCGCTGTCGTTCTCCGCCAGATGGGTATGCATAGAGACATTGAAGCTGCGTGCCATCGCTGCGGATTGCTTCATCAGCTCACGGCTGACTGAAAACGGCGAACATGGCGCAACCACGATGCGTAACATCGAACCGTGGCTGTCATCATGGTAGCGCTCAATCACACGCTGCGTATCTTTAAGAATGGCAGCTTCATCCTCTACCAGCGCATCGGGTGGTAAGCCACCCAGGGACTTACCGACGCTCATGCTGCCCCGGCTCGCATGGAAACGCATGCCCATTAAGGCTGCAGCCTCAATACTGTCGTCAAGCTTACAGCCATTCGGATAGACGTAGAGATGGTCACTGGTAGTGGTGCAGCCGGAGAGCATTAACTCGGCCATGGAGATCTGTGTTGAGATATGAATCATCTCAGGCGTCAGATTCTGCCACAGTGGATAGAGGTGGGTCAGCCAGTTAAAGAGCTCGCCGTTTTGCACTGCAGGAATAGCGCGGGTCAGGCTCTGATACATGTGGTGATGCGTATTGATCAGGCCAGGGATGACAATATGTCCTCGCAGATCGATGATCTCATCCGCGCTATCAGGTAACGAGCGTGCTTCCCCGACTGCAAGGATCTTATTTCCTTTTATCAGAATAGAGGCGTTACCTATTTCCCTACGGTCAGCATCCATGCAGACCACACATTCAGCATTCTTCAGTAACAGAGTTCGTTCCATGCTATTGCCTGTGGGTAGTGGTTGTGTGTTACCCGATAATAGCGGCAAGCTTTTGGCAGAGCTAATCGCAGGTAACGCAGCTAACAGTGGCAATTTTAACAGTGACCGGCGTAAGCGGTCATGACTCTCCATTTTCACGGCACATTTCCTTGTACAGTTATGATAACCCCGGCGTTTATAGCCTGGCGTTTTCAGGCCACCTCGCCTGAAGAGAGGCAGCTTAATCCCTGCAAGCCCCTGAATTTGTGAGCACCATCAAATCCGTATTGCCACGGGCACAAATGGATCAAGCCCGAATCGCAGGCAAAAAAAAACCCCCTGCCGAAGCAGAGGGTTTCCTCAGAAAAAACGATTCTTATTACAGAACAGCTTTCTCGATTACGCGAACCAGGGTCCAGGATTTAGTCTTGGACAGTGGACGGCATTCGCGGATTTCTACCACGTCACCAATTCCACATTCATTGTTCTCGTCATGGATGTGCAGCTTGGTCGTACGTTTAATGAATTTGCCGTAGATCGGGTGTTTCACGAAACGTTCGATAGCAACAACTGCAGATTTCTGCATTTTGTCACTTACTACACGACCCTGCAGAGTACGGATTTTATCGGTCATTACGAACCCGCCTTCTCAGTCAGTAAAGTCTTAACGCGTGCAACATCACGGCGAACCTGTTTCAGCAGATGAGTCTGCTGCAGTTGGCCAGATGCTGCCTGCATGCGCAGGTTAAATTGCTCACGCAGCAGATTAAGCAGCTCAGTGTTCAGCTCTTCAACGCTTTTTTCACGCAGCTCAGTTGCTTTCATTACATCACCGTCTTAGTTACAAAGGTGGTTTTGATAGGCAGTTTTGCTGCTGCCAGCTTGAATGCTTCACGGGCCAGCTCTTCTGGTACGCCGTCCATTTCATACAGGACTTTACCAGGCTGGATCAGGGCAACCCAATACTCTACGTTACCCTTACCTTTACCCATACGCACTTCCAGCGGCTTCTCGGTGATCGGTTTGTCCGGGAATACTCGGATCCAGATCTTACCTTGACGCTTAACTGCACGGGTCATAGCACGACGTGCTGCTTCGATCTGACGAGCAGTCAGACGACCACGGCCAACAGCTTTCAGACCGAAAGTACCGAAGCTGACATCCGTACCCGCAGCCAGACCGCGGTTACGGCCTTTGTGCACTTTACGGAATTTCGTACGCTTTGGTTGTAACATCAGCGACTCTCCTTACTTACGGCCTTTACGCTGCTGCTTTTTAGGTTGAGCAGCCGGTTCCGGTTGTTCAACAGCAGCCATACCACCCAGGATCTCACCTTTGAAGATCCATACCTTAACGCCGATTACACCATAAGTGGTGTGCGCTTCAGAGGTGTTGTAGTCAATGTCAGCACGCAGTGTGTGCAATGGCACGCGACCTTCACGATACCATTCGGTACGTGCGATCTCGGCGCCACCCAGACGGCCGCTAACTTCGACTTTAATACCCTTCGCGCCAAGACGCATGGCGTTCTGAACTGCACGCTTCATAGCACGACGGAACATCACACGACGCTCCAGCTGTGAAGTGATGCTGTCAGCTACCAGTTTCGCGTCCAGTTCCGGCTTGCGGACTTCGGCGATATTAATCTGTGCAGGAACGCCAGCGATATTCGCGACGACCGTGCGCAGTTTTTCTACATCTTCGCCTTTCTTACCGATAACGATGCCCGGACGAGCGGTGTGAATAGTCACACGGATGCTCTTCGCTGGACGCTCGATAACGATACGAGAGACAGATGCTTTAGCCAGTTCTTTAGTCAAAAACTGACGTACTTTAAAATCGCTGTCCAGGTTGTCAGCGAATTCTTTGGTGTTCGCAAACCAGGTAGAGTTCCATGGTTTTACAATACCCAGGCGAATACCATTAGGATGTACTTTCTGACCCATTGCTAGTCTCCAGAGTCTCAGCGATCGGACACAACCACAGTAATGTGGCTGGTGCGCTTCAGGATGCGATCTGCACGACCTTTGGCACGCGGCATAATGCGTTTCATGGTCGGACCTTCATCAACGAAAATTTTCGTGATTTTCAGATCGTCGATATCAGCGCCATCGTTGTGTTCGGCGTTAGCAATGGCAGATTCCAGAACTTTTTTGACCAGTACAGCCGCTTTCTTATTGGTGTAGGTCAAAATGTCCAGTGCCTGCGACACTTTCTTACCGCGAATCAGGTCAGCAACAAGGCGAACCTTCTGAGCAGAAGAACGAGCGTGGCGATGTTGAGCTAAAGTTTCCATCTCTTCCTCCTACTTATTTCTTCTTGGCTTTTTTATCAGCCGCGTGACCGCGATAAGTACGTGTCGGCGCGAATTCACCCAGTTTGTGACCAACCATTTCGTCGGAAACAAAGACAGGAACGTGCTGACGACCATTATGGACAGCGATGGTCAAACCGATCATGTTAGGAAAGATCGTTGAACGACGGGACCAAGTGCGCAAAGGCTTCTTGTCACCGCTTTCCACCGCTTTCTCTACCTTCTTCAGCAAGTGCAGGTCAATAAAAGGACCTTTCTTGAGAGAACGTGGCATGGCTTATCCTCTAATATTATTTGCTACGGCGACGTACGATAAACTTATCGGTACGCTTGTTGCTACGGGTCTTCTTACCTTTGGTCTGAACGCCCCACGGAGTTACCGGGTGCTTACCAAAGTTACGACCTTCACCACCACCGTGCGGGTGATCAACTGGGTTCATCGCGGTACCACGAACGGTAGGACGAACACCACGCCAACGGGCTGCACCAGCTTTACCCAGAACGCGCAGCATATGCTCAGCGTTGCCGACTTCGCCCAGTGTTGCGCGGCAGTCAGACTCGACTTTACGCATTTCACCTGAACGCAGACGCAGGGTAACGTAAGAACCTTCACGCGCAACGATCTGCACGTAAGCACCGGCTGAGCGAGCAATCTGACCGCCTTTGCCTGGTTTCATTTCTACGTTATGCACGGTTGAACCCACCGGGATGTTACGCATCGGCAGAGTGTTACCTGCTTTAATCGCAGCATCAACGCCAGATTGGATCTGGTCGCCGGCTTTCAGGCCTTTAGGGGCCAGGATGTAACGGCGCTCGCCGTCTTTGTACAGAACCAGTGCGATGTTCGCAGAGCGGTTCGGATCGTACTCAAGACGTTCAACAACTGCCGGGATACCGTCTTTGTTGCGTTTGAAGTCAACAATACGATAAGCCTGCTTGTGACCACCACCGATATGACGGGTAGTGATACGACCATTGTTGTTACGGCCACCGGATTTGCTGTTTTTTTCTACCAGCGGGGCAAATGGTTTGCCCTTGTGCAGCTCCGCGTTTACCACTTTAACTACATGGCGACGACCCGGAGATGTCGGTTTACATTTAACAACTGCCATTGTCTTTCTCCTCCGACTTACTCAGCGCCGCCAGCGAAGTCCAGATTCTGGCCTTCTTTCAGGGTGACGTAAGCTTTTTTCCAGTCGCTACGACGACCGATACGCTGTCCTTGACGCTTAACTTTGCCCTTAACTACCAGGGTGTTTACGTCTTTAACTTCTACTTCGAACAGTTTCTCAACAGCAGCAACGATCTCTGCTTTGGTCGCGTCATTAGCAACTTTGAGAACGATGGTATTGGTTTTTTCCATCGCGCTAGATGCTTTTTCAGATACGTGCGGCGCGCGCAGTACTTTCAGCAGACGTTCTTCACGGATCATGCCAGCATCTCCTCAACTTGCTTAACTGCATCAGCAGTCATAACGACTTTGTCGAAGGCGATCAGGCTAACTGGGTCGATACCGGATGCATCACGTACGTCAACCTTGTACAGGTTGCGCGCAGCCAGGAACAGATTCTCATCCAGTTCACCGGTGATGATCAGCACGTCTTCCAGAGCCATGTCTTTCAGTTTCTGTACCAGCAGCTTGGTTTTCGGTGCTTCTACAGCAAATGATTCGACAACGATCAGACGATCTTGACGTACCAGTTCGGACAGGATGCTTTTCAGCGCGCCGCGGTACATCTTTTTGTTAACTTTTTGACTGTGGTCCTGCGGCTTCGCAGCAAAGGTCACACCACCTGAACGCCAGATTGGGCTCTTTACAGAACCTGCACGCGCACGGCCGGTGCCTTTTTGACGCCATGGCTTTTTGCCTGAACCGGTTACTTCGGCGCGAGTTTTCTGCGCACGAGTACCCTGGCGGGCGCCAGATGCGTAAGCAACAACAACCTGGTGAACCAGCGCTTCGTTGAAATCACGACCGAAGGTAGTTTCGGAAACAGTCAGCGCGCTCTGCGCGTCTTTCAATACTAATTCCATTGCTATCCCCTTACGCCTTCACAGCTGGTTTAACGATCAGGTCGCTACCGGTAGCACCGGGAACTGCACCTTTAACCAGCAGCAGGTTGCGCTCAGCGTCAACACGTACTACGTCCAGACTCTGAACGGTTACGCGCTCATTACCCAGCTGACCTGCCATTTTCTTGCCTTTGAACACTTTGCCCGGAGTCTGGTTCTGACCGATAGAACCCGGAACGCGGTGAGACAAGGAGTTACCGTGAGTAGCGTCCTGGGTACGGAAGTTCCAGCGCTTAACGGTACCGGCGAAACCTTTACCTTTAGAGGTACCGGTTACGTCAACTTTCTTAACTTCAGCGAAAATCTCAACGCTGATGCTCTGACCTACAGAGTATTCTTCACCTTCAGCGGTGCGGAATTCCCACAGGCCACGGCCAGCTTCAACGCCAGCTTTAGCAAAATGACCAGCTTCAGGTTTGGTCACACGGTTTGCTTTTTTAGCACCGGTGGTAACCTGAATTGCCTGGTAACCATCGTTTTCCAGGCCTTTGACCTGAGTAACGCGGTTCGCTTCAACTTCGATTACGGTGACGGGGATAGAAACGCCATCTTCAGTGAAGATGCGGGTCATGCCCACTTTTTTACCGACTAAACCAATCATTGTTTCAACCTCTCAATCGCTCGATGACCTGATTAACCCAGGCTGATCTGCACGTCAACACCGGCAGCCAGATCCAGACGCATCAGAGCATCAACGGTTTTTTCAGTTGGCTCAACGATGTCTACCAGACGCTTGTGAGTGCGGATTTCGTACTGATCACGCGCATCTTTGTTAACGTGCGGAGAGATCAGAACAGTAAAACGCTCTTTGCGGGTTGGCAGCGGGATTGGACCACGAACCTGCGCACCAGTGCGCTTGGCGGTCTCAACGATTTCCGCGGTTGATTGATCGATCAGACGATGATCAAACGCTTTAAGACGGATACGGATTCTTTGGTTCTGCATGAGACCAGAGCTCCAAACTTTTTATAGACGAAAAAAATTACTACTCGAGCCCATTACGATTGATGGGAGAGTGTAATCGTTCAGCATATAACTCCACAATTGGGAGTATTGTCAGGCGGCCTAAATTTCAGCCGTCTGCGATTCTGCTCGAATCGCGCCTGCAATATCTGCAGGCCCGCGCATTATACGTAAATCTGTTCAGGAAGCAACCCGTGTTGAGGTTTTACCCATTAAATTGTGGCCGGTTCGTGAAGCGTGCGTCGCATTGCACTGCCGTATCGCTGATAAATCAGTTATTCAGTTGTGAGTCTGTTTCCGCCCTTCTTCATTCATAGGTGACACAGAACCCGTTGCCCACGAGAGTGCATCTAACCTTTCGTCCGGAGCATAATCATGTCCCCCACTCTGATAACTCACATTGCTGCACTCGCAGGCGGAGGTGCACTGGGAAGCTTTCTTTCGCTGACCAGCCAGCGCTTCACCCCCGCCCTCTCACCCGCTCAATGGTTTGCCCTACTCTGCTTTCCGGGTTCGCACTGTAATCATTGCCGGCAGCGCCTGCTGTGGCGAGATGTGCTGCCGTTAGTCAGCTGGCCTGGCTTAAAAGGACGGTGTCGCTTCTGTCATCGCGCGTTCGGCGCAGAAAGCGTTGTCATTGAATGGCTGTTCGCCCTTCTGTGCCTGCTGGTGCTGCAGAGTTTTGACCACTCTGCGGAGGCTGTTTTTATTATTACGGCCTCCGGCCTCTTGCTGCTCGTGGCTGCCATCGATCGTCGCCACTTCTGTATACCTGACCCGCTCAATTATCTGCTGCTCTGGTCCGGATTATTCCATGCCACGCTGTCCGGAACCGAAACAACGGCGATATGGGGTGCTGTGGCGGGCTACTGTGCGTTGTGGCTGCTCGCCTGGAGCTATCGGCAGATGC
The DNA here is from genome assembly GCF_024520875.1 of Pantoea sp. Ft-CA_14. NCBI lineage: Bacteria > Pseudomonadati > Pseudomonadota > Gammaproteobacteria > Enterobacterales > Erwiniaceae > Pantoea > Pantoea sp. Ft-CA_14. Next base: position 27,026 of record NZ_JALNPM010000016.1, read on the forward strand.
GGGGGTACGAGGGATTAGGTTATGGCGATATCAAGCTTTTCGCAGCGTTAGGTGCCTGCTGTGGCTGGCAGGCATTACCCTGGATTGCGCTGGGTGCCACCGTTATGGCGCTGACGTCGATCGTGATGCTGCAACTGCGGGGTTTTATTCAGGGGAACAGCCCGCTGCCGTTTGGCCCTTTCCTGGCCATTGCGGGCTGGGTAACGATAGTGCTGCAGACCCGATTCACTCTTGTTTGATTTGAGCCTGCAGATAGTTCTGGATGCCCATCTTCTGGATTAACTCAAGTTCCGTCTCAATCCAGTCGATGTGATGTTCCTCATCAGCCAGGATTTCAATCATCATGTCACGGCTGACATAGTCATGCACTTTGTCAGCATAGGAGATAGCTTCACGTAGGTCTTTCGCGCCCTCCAGCTCCAGATTCAGGTCTGAACTCAGCATCTCCTCAACATCTTCACCGATACGGAGCCGTCCCAGATCCTGAAGGTTTGGGATCCCTTCCAGGAAAAGAATACGCTCAATATATTTATCGGCATGTTTCATCTCATCGATTGATTCATGGTATTCCACATCATTGAGGCGCGTCAGACCCCAGTTTTTGAACATGCGCGCATGAAGAAAGTACTGATTGATAGCAACCAGTTCATTTCCAAGCAGTTTATTGAGATGACTGATAACTTTGATATCGCCCTTCATTGTTAACCCTCCGCGTCTGGTTTATTAGAGCGTAGATGCGGTTAAAAAGAAGTCAAAAAAACGCGACAGATATTGTGGGTATTCACGCACCGATCGTCGGTCAGGCTATCTCTTTGTAGAGTGGTGCATGCTGCATCTCTTCATCCATAATTTCACGCGCAGCACGAATACATTTGCCGCATTGCTTGCCGACCGGCACAAGCTGGCGCAGTTGCTGAATAGATTTGGGCTGATAGCGACGCACGACTTCACGAAGGGTTTTATCACTGATGGCATTACACAGGCAGACGTACATTGATTCATCACTCGGGTACATTTTCTGTACACAGTGTAAATGCGAATCGTTTTTATTTCAAACCCACCCTTTGCAGGGTTATGGCGTTTTCAGAGCAAAAAAAAAGAGCACCGAAGTGCTCTTTTTACTGTGTTGCAGTGGCCATTTACACAGCCACAGCAGATATCACAATTAAGCGATAACTTTAGCAACAACACCCGCGCCAACGGTACGGCCGCCTTCGCGGATTGCGAAGCGCAGACCTTCGTCCATTGCGATTGGGTGGATCAGGGTAACAACCATTTTGATGTTGTCGCCTGGCATGACCATTTCAACGCCTTCTGGCAGCTCTACTGAGCCGGTTACGTCAGTTGTACGGAAGTAGAACTGTGGACGATAGCCTTTGAAGAACGGAGTATGGCGACCACCTTCGTCTTTAGACAGAACGTAAACTTCTGACTCGAACTGGGTGTGCGGCTTGATTGAGCCTGGCTTAGCCAGAACCTGGCCACGCTGGATGTCTTCACGCTTGATACCGCGCAGCAGAACACCACAGTTTTCGCCTGCCTGACCCTGGTCCAGCAGCTTACGGAACATCTCAACACCGGTACAGGTTGATTTCACAGTATCTTTGATACCCACGATTTCAACTTCGTCGCCGACTTTAACGATGCCGCGCTCAACACGACCGGTAACAACGGTACCACGGCCAGAGATTGAGAATACGTCTTCGATTGGCAGCAGGAACGGCATGTCGATCGCACGCTGTGGCTCTGGGATGTAGTTGTCCAGATGCTCAGCCAGTTCGATGATTTTCGCTTCCCACTCTGGGTTGCCTTCCAGCGCTTTCAGAGCAGAACCACGAACGATTGGAGTGTCGTCGCCTGGGAAGTCATATGCTGACAGCAGGTCACGAACTTCCATCTCTACCAGTTCCAGCAGCTCTTCATCATCAACCATGTCACACTTGTTCAGGAACACGATGATGTAAGGAACGCCAACCTGACGACCCAGCAGGATGTGCTCACGGGTCTGTGGCATTGGGCCATCAGTCGCAGCAACAACCAGGATCGCGCCGTCCATCTGCGCAGCACCGGTGATCATGTTTTTCACATAGTCGGCGTGGCCTGGGCAGTCAACGTGCGCATAGTGGCGAGTCGGGGTTTCATACTCAACGTGTGAAGTGTTGATGGTGATACCACGTGCTTTCTCTTCTGGTGCGTTATCGATCTGATCGAATGCACGAGCCTGGCCGCCGTAAGTTTTAGACAGTACGGTGGTGATAGCTGCAGTCAGGGTGGTTTTACCGTGGTCGACGTGACCGATGGTGCCCACGTTTACGTGCAGTTTGTTACGCTGAAATTGCTCTTTCGCCATGGCGATAATTCCTTACGTTGTGCCTTCACCATCTGGGTGAAGGCATCAGTTCAAATTTAAACCGTAGCTTATTTGCTACGAGCTTCAATAACGGCCTGCGCTACGTTGTTTGGCGCATCGTCATACTTCAGGAACTCCATGGAGTAAGAAGCACGACCTTTGGTCAGAGAACGCAGCTGAGTTGCGTATCCGAACATCTCAGACAACGGAACTTCAGCGTGAATCTGAACGCCAGTAGCGTTAGATTCCTGCCCTTTGAGCATACCACGACGACGGCTAAGGTCACCGATGACATCACCCGTGTTCTCTTCTGGCGTTTCAACTTCAACCTTCATGATAGGCTCAAGCAGAACAGGTGTCGCTTGTTTAAAGCCTTGTTTGAAGGCAAGAGACGCGGCCAGTTTAAACGCCAGTTCTGAGGAGTCGACATCGTGGTAAGAACCGAAGTGCAGACGCACGCCCAGATCCACAACCGGGTAACCAGCCAGAGGGCCTGATTTCAGCTGCTCCTGGATACCTTTGTCAACCGCAGGGATGTATTCACCAGGAATCACACCACCTTTGATGTCGTTGACAAATTCGTAGCCTTTCGGGTTCGAACCTGGCTCCAGTGGGTACATGTCGATAACAACATGGCCATACTGACCACGACCACCAGACTGCTTGGCGTGTTTACCTTCAACATCGGTAACTTTGTTGCGAATCGCTTCACGGTAAGCAACCTGTGGTTTACCCACGTTTGCTTCAACGTTGAACTCACGCTTCATACGGTCAACGATGATGTCGAGGTGCAATTCACCCATACCGGCGATGATGGTCTGGTTAGATTCTTCATCAGTCCATACGCGGAATGATGGGTCTTCTTTTGCCAGACGGCCCAGAGCCAGACCCATTTTTTCCTGGTCAGCTTTGGTTTTTGGCTCAACGGCGATAGAGATTACCGGCTCCGGGAACTCCATGCGCTCAAGGATGATGACGTTATCTGGGTCACACAAGGTGTCACCAGTGGTCACATCTTTCAGGCCGATCGCAGCTGCGATATCACCCGCACGAACTTCTTTAATCTCTTCACGCTTGTTAGCGTGCATCTGAACGATACGGCCCAGACGCTCACGGTTTGACTTAACCGGGTTGAACACGGTGTCACCCGTGTTAACAACACCAGAGTAAACGCGGAAGAAGGTTAAGTTACCCACGAACGGGTCGGTAGCGATTTTGAACGCCAGTGCAGCAAACGGCTCGTTGTCATCAGAGTGACGAACAGCCGGCGTGTCTTTACCGTCGTCCAGCATACCGTTGATCGCGGTAACGTCAGTCGGTGCTGGCAGATATTCAACAACTGCATCCAGCATCGCCTGAACACCTTTGTTCTTAAATGCAGAACCACAGGTTACCAGGATAATTTCGTTGTTCAGAACACGCTTACGCAGAGATGTTTTGATCTCTTCTTCAGTCAGTTCTTCACCACCGAAGAATTTCTCCATCAGCTCATCAGAGCCTTCAGCAGCGGCTTCAACCAGCTTCGCATGCCATTCTTCAGCCAGTTCCTGCATATCAGCTGGGATATCTTCGTAGACGAAGGTTACACCCTGGTCTGCGTCGTTCCAGTTGATTGCTTTCATTTTCACCAGGTCAACAACACCGGTGAATTTCTCTTCTGCGCCGATAGCCAGCTGCAGAGGAACTGGAGTTGCGCCCAGACGAACTTCCATCTGTTTAACAACTTTCAGGAAGTTAGCACCCATGCGGTCCATTTTGTTAACGAACGCAATGCGTGGAACTTTATATTTGTTAGCCTGACGCCATACGGTCTCAGACTGTGGCTGAACGCCACCAACTGCACAGTAAACCATTACCGCGCCATCAAGCACACGCATAGAACGCTCAACTTCGATGGTGAAGTCAACGTGTCCTGGGGTGTCGATAATGTTTACGTGGTGTGGTTCAAACTGCTTGGCCATACCAGACCAGTAACAGGTGGTCGCAGCGGAGGTGATGGTAATACCACGTTCCTGTTCCTGCTCCATCCAGTCCATGGTTGCTGCGCCGTCATGTACTTCACCGATTTTGTGGTTTACACCGGTGTAGAACAGAACGCGTTCGGTAGTGGTAGTCTTACCGGCGTCGATGTGCGCACTGATACCGATATTACGGTAGCGGGCAATGGGTGTTTTACGAGCCATTTGATTCCTCTGATTCTCGGACGTTCAAGGTAAGTCGACCCCAGCGGGTTGGCTGATTGAGCGCCCGCTGGTTTAACAACTACGTGGTGATTACCAACGGTAGTGTGCGAACGCCTTGTTGGCTTCTGCCATGCGGTGAACGTCTTCACGTTTCTTAACTGCTGTACCTTTGTTCTCTGCAGCATCAGAAAGTTCGTTCGCCAGGCGAAGAGCCATTGATTTATCACCGCGTTTACGAGCAGCATCTACGATCCAGCGCATTGCCAGAGCATTACGACGAACCGGACGGACTTCTACTGGTACCTGATAAGTAGAACCACCAACGCGACGTGACTTAACTTCGACAGTCGGACGCACGTTTTCCAGGGCTACTTCAAAAGATTCCAGCGCGTTTTTACCTGAACGCTGAGCCAGGGTCTCAAGCGCGGTATAAACGATTGATTCTGCAGTAGATTTTTTACCATCTACCATCAGGATATTTACAAATTTGGCCAGCAGCTCTGATCCGAACTTAGGATCTGGCAGAATTTTACGCTGACCAATGACGCGACGACGTGGCATGGAAATACTCCGTTGTTAATTCAGGATTGTCCAAAACTCTATGAGTTTATTTTGACATTTAATTTAAAACGTTTGGCCTTACTTAACGGAGAACCATTAAGCCTTTGGCTTCTTCACGCCGTACTTGGAGCGAGCCTGCTTACGGTCTTTAACACCTGAGCAGTCAAGCGCGCCACGAACGGTGTGGTAACGCACACCTGGCAGGTCTTTTACACGACCGCCACGGATCAGGATCACGGAGTGTTCCTGCAGGTTATGACCTTCACCACCAATGTAGGAGGTAACTTCAAAACCGTTGGTCAAACGCACACGGCAGACTTTACGCAGTGCGGAGTTTGGTTTCTTAGGAGTGGTGGTGTACACACGAGTACAAACGCCACGTTTTTGCGGGCAAGCTTCCAGCGCCGGCACGTTGCTCTTTGCAACTTTGCGGACGCGTGGTTTGCGAACCAGCTGGTTAACTGTTGCCATTAAATAGCTCCTGGATTTGCTTTTGCTTCGTAAACACGTAATAAATCGCCTCGTAGAATTACGAGGAGGCAGAATTTTAGGGCTGAGTCAAAGGGGTGTCAAGAAATAACCAGGTTTTAGCCGATTACCAGACCATTTGTTGCTGATGCCTGATCGTTAGCGTGACAAACCCAGTATAGTCTACTGACTGCACACGGGTCGAAATTTGTCCAGCGAGACCGCGAGCCTGGACATCTTCGTCCAGCACCCAGAGCGTCGCTTCGCTCTCTGACAGTCGCATCAATGCGTGGCTGCCAGCTAAAGCGGCCAGCACGCCATCCTGCAACAGCAGCAGGTCATCACCCGCACCCGCCATTAAAAGCAGGCTCTCAAGGTCACAGTGTGCCGGTGAGTGCAGTAACGTATGCAGCATTAACGTCTCTTAAAAAGTAAGAATGCGATCGTAGCTGGCCAGCGTCTGTCGCAGCGCCGGCGCGTCCAGTAGCGTAACATCCATCAACCGGTCAGCGTCAACCTCTAATCCACGCGCTATCAGCGATGTCCGGCAGAGATAGCAGTGTTCAATCTCATACAGTGCCAGCACGCCAAAGGTCGCGGCATAGTGACGGCTCTTAATCGTCTCAGGTTGCTGGTGCAGATTAAGCTGCAGCACGCCATCACCGATAAAAAACAGGCCGATATCCTCACTGAGCGCGCCCGTGGCCAGCGCGGCATCCAGCCCCTCACGTCCTGCGCTGCTGCCGTGCGGCGCCCGGGTAAAGACAAACGCGACCCGATTCATCAGAACTGCACCATGCGTTCACAGCTCAGCGCCGCTTCCGCCAGCGCGCCCAGCCCGCTCAGGGTAAAGCCCGGCTGCAGGTTACTGCCCGCCAGCTGGAGTCGTGCCGCTTCCTGCTGGTCGCTGACGCCACGACGCAGCGCGGCCGCCACACAAATATTCAGTGCCACACCCTGCTCCTGATGCAATGTCTGCCATGCGCGCACCAGATCAAACTCATCACTGGCGGGCGACGTCAGTTGGTTAGCGTTCAGCACCCCTTCGCGATAGAAGAAAACACTGTCAAGCTGATGGCCTGCCGTCAGCAGTGCGCAGGCAAACAGCCAGGCACTGGTCGCCTGTTGCGTACCGTAAGCCGGGCCGGTGACCAGCAGGGTGTAACGCATTACCGCTCCTGCCCCTGGAAGTCGCCATTTTTAAACTGACGGATATAGAGATAGACGGTGTGTTTGGAAATATTCAGCCGATCGGCCACCTGGTTGATGGCATCCTTGATGTCGAAGATCCCCTTCTCATACAGGTTCAGCACAATCTGACGATTCTTGGCGTTGTTCGATACATTACGGTCAGCACTCACCTCTTCAATGGTGAACTCCAGCGTCTGCATCACCAGATCGTCTACCGAACTGGCGAAGTTGACGTTGGAGTCAACCTGCTGCATCTCGGGCGGCATAAAGGTCGACATGATCTGTGAGAACGGCACATCAAGGTTCATGTTGATGCAGAGCAAGCCAATGACCCGCTGCTGACGGTTACGAATCGCAATCGTGACCGATTTCATCAGCACGCCGCTTTTGGCACGTGTGAAGTAGGCACGGGAGACATTACTGTCCGCGCCATGCATATCATGCAGCATACGCAGGGCTAAATCGGTAATAGGCGAACCGACTTTACGTCCAGTGTGTTCACCATTAGCGATACGCACTGCCGAACACTTAAGATCTTCAAGCGAATGCAGGACAATTTCACAATGCGAACCGATCAACATCGCCAGGCCATCCACGACAGCCTCGTACGATTTCAGAATATCGTAATCACTTTGTTCGAACGGGCGCTGCTCCAGAAGATCGAAGTCGCTCAGTTCACCCGGATTGAATGGATTAGACATTGAAGAGTATCACCCTGAATGGCTGGAGCCTGTCACAGCGGCTTATGGGCAGACTCAATATTGGGATAATTAGGCAGGCATTAGTCTGGCAAATGTCGTCGGCTTATGCCAGAGGTTTGTCGTGAAGCCGAAATGAAACCGCCGCCCGGAGGCGGCGGTCAGCAGATTACTGCGCTTTTTCTGCAGCAGCAGGCGCAGGAGCCTGTGCTTTTTCATCTGCCTTTGGCGCGGGTTTGATATCAAGCAGCTCGACATCAAACACCAGGGTGGAGTTAGCCGGGATGCCCGGAACGCCATTTTTGCCGTAAGCCAGATTTGGTGGGATCACCAGCTTGATCTTGCCGCCTTTCTTCACGTGCTTCAGACCTTCAGTCCAGCCCGGAATGACACCATCCAGACGGAATGAAAGTGGCTCGCCACGGGTATAAGAGTTGTCGAATTCAGTACCGTCAATCAGCGTCCCTTTGTAGTTTACCACTACAGTGTCGCTGTCTTTAGGTGCGTCGCCGGTACCCTCTTTCTCAACTTTATACAGCAGGCCGCTTTCGGTTTTCTTCACGCCGCTCTCTTTAGCAAATTTGGTTGCGTAAGCTTCGCCCTTTTCAGAGTTCTCTTTCGCATCTTTTTCCATTTTCGCTGAGGCTGCGCCTTTCACGCGGCCCTCAAAGGATTGCAGCGTCTGCTCAATCTCTTCATCAGAGAGTTTGCTCTTGCCACCAAATGCATCCTGAACACCAGCGATCAGCTGCTGCTTATCCAGTTTGATGCCCAGTTTTTCCTGCTCCTTCAGGGAGTTGTCCATGTAGCGACCCAGCGAAGCACCCAGCGCGTAGGCAGACTGCTGGTCTTCATCTTTGAAGGCAGCATTTTTCGGTGCCTGAGGCGCAGACTGTGGCGCGGCGGCTGGTGCAGCCTGTGGCGCCGCAGCGGTATCTGCCGCCATTGCCAGCGGAGCATTCAGCGCAACAGCCATGGTGGTAGCTAACAATGTGACTTTAAACAGTGATTTCATCCATTCTCCAAAACCGAAGCGTCTAACCTCGGGAAACATTGCGGACTTCAGGGTCCACACTATAACTTTACGTGGCAGTGTCGAACACTCCCACAATGTAATTACCCGGTTAACCTCCGACCTTTATAACATCGGGAAGTTTCATCAGAGATGATGCCGCGCTGCCTTTTTTCAAGCGCAACGCCTCCGGGCGTGAAAAAAACAGGTGATTCCTGGCATTCAGATCGTAGAATCACGCCCCGAGTCGCACCTTAACAGAGGAACAGGTCATGCAACAATCTGAGTGGGAACAACGTCTGGAGACGCTGGAGAGCAAACTGGCCTTTCAGGAGATGACTATCGATCAGCTGAACAGCGCGGTCGTTCAGCACGAGCTGGAGATGAATAAGATGCGTGAGCAGATGCGCATTTTAACCGACAAGCTCAAAGCGAATGCGCCATCGATCGTCGCCTCACAATCTGAAGAGACGCCACCACCGCATTACTGATCGCGGGCTATCTGGCCCCGGCTTACCCGGGCAGAACCAGAATACGTGCCAAAAGAAAGGCCACCCGAGGGTGGCCTTAAAAGGTCTGTTGAGACTTAGTGGCTGCAGCCGCAGCCGCCAGTGCCACAACCGCCTTTACCCTGATCATGGTCGTGGTCGTGGTCGTGATCATGGCCGTGATCGTGGTCATGATGATGGCCATCTGCACCGTGAACGTGGCCATGAGCCAGTTCTTCCGGCGTGGCTTCGCGGATAGCAACCACTTCAACGTTGAAGTTCAGGTTCTGACCCGCCAGCATGTGGTTACCATCAACCACGACGTGATCATCTTCCACTTCGGTGATTTCTACCGGTACCGGGCCCTGATCGGTTTCTGCCAGGAAGCGCATGCCAACCTGCAGTTCGTCAACGCCCATGAAGACGTCTTTAGGAACGCGCTGCACCAGGTTATCGTCATACTGACCGTAGGCATCGTTTGCCGGGATATGCACATCAAACTTGTCGCCGGCAATGTGGTTTTCCAGCGCATTTTCCAGACCAGAAATCAGGGAACCATGACCGTGCAGGTAGTCTAACGGTGCACTCACCGGTGACTCGTCAACTAACACGCCGTCTTCTGTACGTACCTGATAGGCCAGGCTTACCACCAGGTCTTTTGCTACTTTCATGATATCTCCTAACCGTTGAGAGCTGAGATCCCGTCTCATTGGTCTATTCTTTCGTGCAATAACACCAACCAGAAAGGTTCGGGGCTGAGTACAAGAGGGTTTTCACTTTCTCTTGCGACTACAGCGTTAATGGCGACAATTGTAACGGAATTCAATCCCGCTGTAAGTCCAGGCGTAAAAAAAGCTGCGCCATTCCGCTACTCAGGATGAAAAATACCGATAACCTGCTCATTAGTGCGAACCTGATCGCGCGCCTGCTTATCGGCCTCACGCATCTGGTGACCACACTTCACGCACTCCACCACATCGACATTATTTTCACGCCACATTGCCAGCGTGTCCTTCTCCTGGCAGTGCGGGCATGTCGCACCAGCAATAAAACGTTTACGCATTAGCTTCTGCCTGTTTAAAGAGGTTATTCATCATCGTCCCAGCCGTCGATCTGCCGCTTTTCGCGCTGCATTTCGCGCTGGAAGATATCTTCCAGTTCACGCCGCGCTTCACGGACGCGCGAAGCCTGCGCGCTTTCAGAGAGATTGGGCATCAGCTCGCGCAGCATCCGCATATCAAGATGGCGGAAATACTGCTGGGCGCGGTGCGCCTGATGCGGATGCATCCCCAGCGTCATCAGCGTTTTACGTCCCAGCTCCAGCGCACTGGAGAAGGTCTCACGCGAGAACTGCGTGACGCCCGCCTGAAGCAGTTCATGCGCTTCTACACGGCCCCGGGCGCGCGCCTGAATCTGCAACTGCGGAAAATGCTGCTGGCACAGATGTACAATCGTCATCACATCTTCGGGCTCGTTACAGGTGATCACAATCGCCTGAGCGCTGGCCGCACCGGCTGCCCGCAGCAACTCCAGTTCAGTGGCATCGCCGTAATAGACCTTATAGCCATATTTCCGCATCAGACTGACTGCACTGATGTCGCGCTCAAGCACGGTGATGCGTTTGTTATTCGCCATCAGCAAACGACCCACCACCTGCCCGAAGCGACCAAAGCCCACCACAATCACCTGCGGCTGATCGTCTTCGACAAAGTGTTTCTCTGCCTCGTCATCCGGCTCATTGAAGCGGCGTGCCAGCAGACGATCGATTCCCTTCATCAGCAGCGGTGTGGTCATCATCGACAGGGTCACCGTCACCAGCAGCATCGGCAGTTGATCGCCAGAGAACAGCTTTGCCGAGGAGGCCGCTGAAAAGAGCACAAAGGCGAACTCGCCCCCCTGACTCAGCACGCCAGCAAACTGCTGCCGCTCAGAGCTGCGCAAGCCATAAATGCGCGCCAGCAGATAGAGCAGCAGCGTTTTCACCGCCACCAGCGTCACGACGCCCAGCAGGATGGTCACAATATGGGTATAGAGCACACCGAGGTTGAGCGCCATGCCAACCGAAATAAAGAACAGGCCCAGCAGTAAACCTTTAAACGGGTCGATGGCGACTTCCAGCTCATGCCGGTACTCGCTCTCCGCCAGCAGGATCCCGGCAATAAAGGTCCCCAGCGCCATCGACAGACCCAGCGCATCCATAAACAGCGCCGAGCCCAGCACCAGCAACAGCGAAGCGGCGGTAAAGACTTCGCGCACGCCCGACGCAGCGATGTAACGGAAGATAGGCCGCAGCAGATAGCGTCCGCCTACCAGCATGCCGGCAAACGCCAGTACTTTCATGCCGACCTTCATCCAGTCGATATGACCGCTGTCGGTTCCGGCCAGCAGCGGGATCAGCGCCAGGGCTGGGATCACCGCGATATCCTGAAACAGCAACACCGAAAAGCCCAGTTGCCCCGCTTCGCTGCGGTTCATGCCTTTATCCATCATCAGCTGCAGGGCCATGGCGGTCGAAGACATCGCCAGACCAATCCCGCCAATGATCGCAGCCTGCCAGCTAAAGTTGGTCAGCCATAATAAGCCGCCCAGAATCGCCGCTGAGAAGATCACCTGCGCCGCGCCGACGCCAAAAATGGAGCGGCGCAGCGCCCACAGCTTTGCCGGGTTCAGCTCCAGCCCGATAATAAACATCAGGAACACCACGCCGAGCTCAGAGAAGTGCAGAATCTCGTCGACGTCGCTGATAAAGCCTAATCCCCACGGGCCGATAGCGATACCCGCCACCAGATAGCCCAGAACTGCACCAATACCGAGGCGCGCCGCCACCGGTACAATCAATACCGCCGCGACCAGATAAATCACCCCGGCGGTCAGCAGGGTTTGCCCTTCCATCTATACCCCTCCATTCGGCAGCGGTGCCGCCAGCCAGTCGCCATAGGCGCGGGCGTAATTTTTCATTAATTCAGGACTCTGACGACGCGCCCAGTAGACGATCATCGGCGGCATCCAGTGCATACGGCACATCTGCGCGGTCAGCTCAAAAGGACGCATAATGTCATTGAGCGAATAGCGGTTCAGACCCTGGTGTCTGAAGGCACTTTCCGGTTCTCCGGTGGTGACGACGCTGCGCCAGTACTTTCCTTCCAGCGCATTGCCATCCACGCCATTGGCGAAACCGCGCGACAGAACTCTGTCCAGCCACTCTTTCAGCAGCGCCGGACAGCTATAGGTATAGAGCGGATGCTGAAAAATGATGACATCATGTTCACGCAGCAGCTGTTGTTCATGGTGAATATCGATAAAAAAATCCGGATAGGTTGCGTACAGATCGTGCACGGTAACGTGTTCCAGTGCCTGAGCCGGCTGCAGCAGAATCCGATTGGCTATCGAATCCTGTGATTCCGGATGAGCATAAAGCAGCAAAACCCTGGGTGGCTGCGACATCCTTTCCCTCCAAAGCGTCGTCATTGGTGCGGTTTTCCGCTACCATGCACGACGCAGCAAAATCTCATTATGTTGCCAGTAAATTAACATATTCTGACGATACGGCGCTTACATGATTGTCTTCTCAGCCTTACAAATTCGCCGCGGCATCCGCGTCCTGCTCGACAATGCCACCGCCACCATTAATCCCGGCCAGAAGGTCGGGCTGGTGGGTAAAAACGGCTGTGGAAAATCCACGCTGCTGTCGCTGTTAAAAGGTGAAATCACCAGCGATGCCGGTACCGTCACTTTCCCCACTCACTGGGCGCTGGCCTGGGTGAATCAGGAAACCCCTGCGCTGGATAAAGCCGCGCTGGAGTACGTGATTGATGGCGATCGCCAGTTTCGCCAGCTTGAAGCAGAACTGGCGGACGCCAATCTGCGTGACGATGGCAATGCCATCGCGCTGCTGCATGGCAAGCTGGATGCGGTGCAGGCGTGGAGCATCCATGCGCGCGCCTCAAGCCTGCTGCATGGTCTGGGCTTCAGTCAGGAACAGCTGCAACGCCCGGTCAGCGACTTCTCGGGTGGCTGGCGCATGCGCCTCAACCTGGCACAGGCGCTGATTTGCCGTTCCGATCTACTGCTGCTGGATGAACCGACCAACCACCTCGATCTCGATGCGGTGATCTGGCTGGAGCGCTGGCTGAAGAGTTATGAAGGCACGCTGATTCTGATTTCGCACGATCGTGACTTCCTCGATCCCGTCATCGACAAAATTATTCATATCGAACAGGAGTCGATGTTCGAATATACCGGCAACTACAGCTCTTTTGAGCGGCAGCGCGTCGCCAAACTGGCTCAGCAGCAGTCACTGTATGAGAGCCAGCAGGAGAAAGTGGCGCACCTGCACAGCTACATTGATCGCTTCCGCGCTCAGGCCACCAAGGCGAAGCAGGCGCAGAGCCGCATCAAGATGCTGGAGCGCATGGAGATGATTGCGCCCGCCCATGTCGATAACCCGTTCAGCTTCACTTTCCGCAAGCCGGAGAACCTGCCTAATCCGCTGATGAAGATGGAGAAGGTCACTGCGGGTTATGGCGATCGTATTATTCTCGACGCCATCAAGCTCAACCTGGTCCCCGGCTCGCGCATCGGCCTGCTGGGACGTAACGGTGCCGGTAAATCGACCCTGATTAAGCTGCTGGCGGGTGAGCTGGAGGCGATGGACGGCAAGATGGGTCTGGCGAAAGGGATCAAGCTCGGTTACTTCGCCCAGCATCAGCTGGAGTATCTGCGGGCCGATGAGTCACCGCTGCAGCATCTGTCGCGTATTGCGCCTGAGGTACTGGAACAGCAGCTGCGCGACTATCTGGGCGGCTTCGATTTCCGCGGCGATAAAGTCACTGAAATCACTGAGCGCTTCTCCGGCGGAGAGAAAGCGCGACTGGTGCTGGCGCTGATTGTCTGGCAGCGCCCTAACCTGCTGCTGCTGGATGAACCCACCAACCATCTCGATCTCGATATGCGCCAGGCGCTGACCGAAGCGTTGATCGACTTCGAAGGTGCGCTGGTCGTGGTATCGCACGACCGACATCTGCTGCGCGCGACCACAGACGATCTCTATCTGGTGCATGATGGCAAAGTGGATGTGTTTGAAGGCGATCTTGAAGATTATCAGAAGTGGCTGAGCGATCTGCAGAAGCAGCAGGCGCAACAGGATGCCGCGCCGAAGCAGGATAACGGCAACAGTGCCCAGGCGCGTAAAGACCAGAAGCGTCGTGATGCTGAACTGCGCACCCAGACGCAGCCGCTGCGCAAAGAGATAGAGAAGCTGGAAAAGCAGATGAGCAAATGGCAGAGCCAGCTGGCCGAAGCCGAAGCTCAGCTCTCAGACAGCGCTATCTATGAACAGAGCCGTAAAGCGGACCTGACCACCGCGCTGCAGCGTCAGGCGGAGAGCAAATCTGCGCTGGAAGAGGTGGAGATGGCGTGGCTGGAAGCGCAGGAACAGCTCGAACAGATTATGGCCTCATAAAAAAATCTCCCCGCTCGCGGGGAGATTCTCTTTTAACGGGGTTTATCGCCCAGCACCGTTGCCCGCTGCATAATGCGCCGGGCAGGATAGTAATCAGCATTGGCATAATGCTGCGTGACCCGATTATCCCAGATAGCCAGATCGTCTGGCTGCCAGCGCCAGCGCACCTGAAACTCCGGTTTGGTGGCGTGCGCAAACAGAAAGCCCAGCACCGCATCACTCTCTTTCTCGCTTAAATCGACGATCCGCGTGGTAAAGCCCTCATTCACAAACAGCGCTTTTTTGCCGCTGACCGGATGGGTGCGGATGACCGGATGCTGCACCGGCGGATGTTTTGCTACCGCCTGCTGCCAGCGCTGATGCTCGTCCTCGGTTTTGCGGTACTTATACTCCTGGAATGACTTTTTGAAATCATGCTCGGCATGGAGGCCTGCCAGCAGCTGCTTAAAGGGTTCAGAGAGCGCTTCGTAAGCCGCAATGCCGCTGGTCCAGAGCGTGTCACCCCCCGACTCCGGTAACACCTTCGAGGCCAGCAAGGCGATCGCTGGCGGCGTATCAATAAAGGTGACATCGGTATGCCAGTTGTCATTATCTGGCGGATTATCCTGATGGGTATCCAGCACGATAATCTCCTCGACGCCTTCCGCATGCGGATAGACCGGATGGATGTGCAGATCGCCAAAGCGGATTGCCAGCGCGCGGTGCTGTTCCGGCGTTATTTTCTGGTCACGCAGAAACAGCACCTGATGACGAAGCAGGCCATGATAAAGCTGCTCAAACTGAGCATCACTCAATGGGCGAGACACATCCAGGTTTGAGACCTGCGCGCCAATGTACGGGCCAAGCGGGGTAAAACTGAGACGTTCGTTCATGATTGTTCTCCACTCCAGGGCGTCAGACGGCGCTGCAACGCGCGGAGCCCGAGTTCTAAGCTAAAAGCAATAAAGGCGATTACCGCGATACCCGCCAGCACCACATCGGTGGCGAGGAATTCTCCTGCTGACTGCACCATAAAACCCAGACCCCGCGTGGCGGCAATCAGCTCAGCGGCCACCAGCGTTGACCAGCCAACCCCCAGACCGATGCGCAGACCGGTGAGGATCTCCGGCAACGCGCCTGGCAGAATCACCCAGCGCAGCAGTTGCCAGCGATTAGCCCCCAGCGAGCGAGCCGCACGAAGTCGGACCTGCTGCGTGTTACGCACACCGGCTAGGGTGGAGAGCGTCACCGGCGCGAAAATCGCCAGATAGATCAGCAGGATTTTCGAGGTCTCACCAATGCCGAACCAGATCACCATTAATGGCAGATAGGCGAGTGGCGGAATCGGACGATAGAGTTCAATCAGAGGATCGAGCAACCCGCGAGCGACCGGGCTGAGGCCCATCAGGATCCCTACCGGAATACCGATGGCGGCAGCGGCAGTCAGCGCAATCAGCATTCGTGTCAGGCTGGCGGCCAGATGCTGCCACAGCGTGGCATCCATAAAGCCCTGCGCGCTGGCAATCAGCAGCAGCTTGCTTAACACCTGCTGCGGCGACGGCAGGAACAGCGGGGCAATCAGGCCCAGCGCGGTCACGCCCCACCAGAGCAGCAACAGCAGAGAGAGACTCAGCATGCTCAGCGTAAAGGCGGTTGAAAACGGCCAGCGCAAACGACGGCGCACCGGCAGAGACTTGTCATTGATGAGTGCACTCATGCAAACGCCTCCCGCTGATCAAATACCCGGCTCAGCACATACTCGCGCTGGGCGATAAACTGCGGATCGGATTTGATACTGCGGCACGACTCCCCTGCGGCAAAGCGCTGGCCAAAGCCAGGACGCAGCCGCTCAACGATGCGGCCCGGTCCTGGCGACAGCAGAATCAGTTCGCTGGCCAGGAAAATCGCCTCTTCTATGTCGTGCGTAATCAACAGAATCTGTTTACCGCTGTCGCGCCATAGCGTCAGCAGCAGGGTTTGCATCTGCTCGCGGGTAAAGGCATCCAGTGCGCCGAAAGGCTCATCCAGCAACAGCAGTTGTGGATCGGTGGCCAGCGCGCGCGCAATGCCCACCCGCTGACGCTGACCGCCGGACAACTGCCAGATGGCGCGCTTTTCCGCACCTTCCAGCCCCACCTGTCTGATTAACCGGCGGGCAATCATGTCGCGATCCGGGCGCGACATCCCCGCCAGCTGCAGGCCAAAGGCGACGTTATCCAGCACGTTGCGCCACGGCAGTAATCCTTCATGCTGAAACACCACGCCGCGCTCCGCACCAGGCCCGGTCACCGGCTGGTTATCCAGCGTGATGCTGCCCGACTCCACCGGCAGGAAACCGGCAACCAGATTGAGCAGTGTGGTTTTGCCGCAGCCGGAGGGGCCGAGCACCACCAGCAGTTCATGGCTATCCAGCTGCAGATTGATATCCTGCAACACCGGCTGTCCGGCATAACGGGCATTAAGGTGAGCGATGCGCAGCATAGTGCCTCCTTAAGGTTTAACTAATGGCTCGACGAAACGGGAGGTCACATAGCTGCTGTAGTCGTTATCCGCCTGCGGCACCCGGCCCTGTGCTTTCAGAAACTGCGCGGTATCGACGATCGCTTTATTGACCGGTTTGCCCAGTTGCTCAACCTGCTGCTGCGCCGTGAGGTAGGTATTGCCCTTCACCAGACCGGGCACCTGTGCTTCCGGCACACCGCTGAGGCGAGAGAGTTTGCTGAGGTTATCGGACTGCTTCAGCCAGCTGTCGGGGCTGTTCAGGTAGGCCTGCTGCGCGTCAAGCGCGCTGCGGGCAAAAGCAGTCACGATCTCCGGATGCTGCTGAGCAAAATCTTTGCGTACCACCCAGACATCCAGCGTCGGCGATCCCCAGCTTCCCACTTCCGCAGAGTCGGTTAACACCTTGCCCTCTTTTTCCAGCTCATTAACTGCCGGTGCCCAGACGTAAGCGCCATCAATGTCGCCACGCTGCCAGGCAGCAATAATCGCTGGCGGCTGCAGATTGACCAGTTGTACCTGTGACGGTTTGATGCCCCAGTGTTTCAGCGCAGCCAGCAGGCTGTAGTGGGTGGTGGAGATGAACGGCACCGCGATGCGTTTGCCAATTAAATCTTTGGGCGTAGTGATGTTCTTCTTCACCACCAGCGCTTCAGAGTTGCCCAGCTGAGAGGCGAGTAAAAAGGCTTCAATCGGCAGCTTCTGCGCCGCCGCAACCGCTAACGGGCTGGAACCGATATTGCCAATCTGGACGTCACCGGACGCCATCGCACGTAATACCCCGGCGCCGCTGTCAAATTTGCGCCAGTCAACGCTGGCCCCGCTCTCTTTCGCAAAGCTGTTGTCAGCCTGCGCCACTTTCGCCGGCTCAGCCGAGGTCTGGTAAGCCACGGTGACATTGACCGCATCAGCCCGAAACGCCAGCAGCGCCAGCGCTGCGGCTAAAAAAGTTAAACGTGTTGCTGCCATGATCACTACCCCACCGTTTTTATAGTGGAGGCAGTGTCTCTGCGCGCTATAGTTTCATAAAGGAATTAAAAATTATCCCTAATAGAAATAAGTTCTTAGATCACTATCTGCAAAACTAAGTCAAAAATCGCAAATGCTGAAAATAGCTAAAGTAAGCAAAAATGTCAGGCGCTCACATTGTCCCTGTGCTATTCATATGCGTTCCCAATTATTGCCTGTTAAGGTTTCTGAATCCGATGTCGATCGAGAAAGTCGCTCAGCTGGCTGGCGTCTCCAAAGCCACGGTATCGCGGGTTCTCAACGCGCATCCCGGCGTGAAGCCCGATACGCGTGAGAAAGTTCTGGCGGCAATCTCTGCCTGCGACTATCAGCCCAACTTACTGGCGCGTCAGCTGCGTACATCGCAAAGCAACATGCTGCTGGTGCTGATCTCGGATATCACCAATCCCTTCTGTTCACGCGTGGTTCAGGGCATCGAGGCCGAAGCGGAACTGCACGGCTATCACATCCTGCTCTGTAACTCCGCCTCGCAGCTCCAGCGTGAAGCCGCTTATCTCTCCCTGCTGACCGGAAAAGTGGTGGATGGCGTGATTACTATGGATGCGGCCTCCGGTTTACAGGATTTGCAGGCGCTCATTGCCGGGGCGCCGTGGGTGCAGTGCTGCGAATTTGATCCGGATATTCCCGCCTCCTCGGTCAGCATTGATCACCTTGAAGCCGCGCGCGACACCGTCCATTACCTTGCCGGTAAAGGGCGTAAACGCATCGGGCTGATCAATGGCGACATGCGTTACCTTTACTCACATCATCGTGAAAAGGGCTACCGGCAGGCGATTGAGGAGCTGGGGTATGCGTGGTCCGGCGTCTCCTACACTTACGAAATCTCCTGTGAGGCGGGCAGTCAGGGGCTGAGGGAGTTGATGGCGCTGCCGGAACCGCCGGATGCGGTGTTCGCGGTTTCAGATGTGCTGGCGGTAGGCGTGGTGCATGCGGCGCTGGAAGCGGGTCTGCGCGTGCCGGAAGATCTGGCGGTGGTCGGGTTTGATGGCGTGTCGTTTACCCGCAGCCTGAATCCGCCGCTGACGACCATCGAGCAGCCGATGAACCAGCTGGGCGCGCGTAGCGTGCAATTGCTGCTGCAGAAGATCCGCAATCCTAATGCGCCAGTCATCCGCGAGGTGCTGCCTTGGACGCGCGTTGAACGCGCATCCAGCTAATTTAGTGCCAGATTAACAGCACGCAGGCGGCGGTCAGCAGCCCCATGGCGAGGTTAAAGATTTTCCAGGCGCGACGGCTGCGCAGAATGCGGCCGATCATCGCACCAAATCCCATCCAGATAACACCCGATACCAGATTAACCAGAAACATGCCGATGCTTATCGCCATCACTGAATGGCGATATGCGTCACCGGCCAGGCTGAAACTGGCGACCGCGCCCAGCGCCATCAGCCAGGCCTTGGGATTGATCAACTGCAACAATCCGCCCTGCCAGAAGGGCATCGGCGCATCCGGCGCCTGATCGGTTTCCAGCTTCTCATAACTGGACGTCGCTATCTTCCATGCCAGCCAGAGCAGATAGAGGCTACCGGCGATTTTCAGCACCAGGTGCAGCGAAGGATAGAGCAGGATCAGCCCGCCGACGCCAAAGGCCACCATCAGCAGCATCACCTGCATTCCGATCATGATGCCAATCATCAGCGGAATGGTGCGCATAAAGCCAAAATTAGCGCCCGAGGCAGTGAGTAACATATTATTAGGCCCGGGCGTAATGGCCGCGACCCAAAGAAATCCCAACATTGATAAGAAAAGACTCAGTTCCATGGCAATCGGGTACTCCTTACCCTGCAAGAAAAAACTTATCGAAGCTAACAGTGTGATATGGAACAGACAAGCTTTTACCACATGAAATTTACCGGACCGGAAAACGAGCACTTCACGCCTCCTGAGAGTCTGCGTAATGCGCACCTGCAGACCCTGCTGCCGCGCCTGCTACGTCGTCGTATCACGGGCGATCCCCACTGGCAGCGTCTCGACCTGCCGGATGGCGACTTCGTCGATCTCGCCTGGAGTGAAGATCCGCAGTTCGCGCAGCATAAACCGCGCGTGGTGCTGTTTCATGGGCTGGAGGGCAGTTTTCACAGCCCCTATATTCATGGACTGATGGCGATCTGCCGCGCGCGCGGCTGGCTGGCGGTGGTGATGCATTTTCGCGGCTGCAGCGGCGAACCGAATCGGCTCAACCGCATCTATCACTCCGGCGAAACCGAAGATGCCCGTTTTTTTCTGCACTGGCTGCGCACCCGCTGGGGCCGCGTACCCACCGCCGCGGTCGGTTTCTCGCTGGGCGGTAACATGCTGGGCTGCCTGCTGGGCCAGCAGGGCGCAGCCGCTGAGGTAGACGCGGGCGTCATTGTCTCCGCTCCGCTGCTGCTGGAGCCCTGTAGCCTAAAACTGGAACGCGGCTTCTCACGCGTCTATCAATACTATTTGCTGGCGCAGCTCAAGAAAAATGCCCGCCGCAAACTGCACGCCTGGCCGGATACGCTGCCGGTCAATCTGGCGCAGCTGAAAGCGCTACGTCGACTGCGCGATTTTGATGATGCCATTACCGCCCGCGCCCACGGTTTTCTGGATGCGGCCGATTACTATCATCGTGCCAGCGCCATGCCCTGGCTGAAGCACGCAGAGAAACCGCTGCTGATCATTCACGCCAAAGATGATCCTTTTATGAGTGATGAGGTGATCCCGCACAGCAGCCAATTATCTGCCACTATTACTTATCAACTGACACCACACGGCGGCCATGTAGGTTTTGTTGGTGGGACATTACGCCAGCCTGAAATGTGGCTGGAACAGCGCATCCCCCAGTGGATCGCCCCTTTTCTGGATAACTGATCTCGTGATTATTCCCTGGCAACAGGTCTCACCTGAGACCCTTGAAAATCTGATTGAAACCTTTGTGCTGCGCGAAGGCACGGACTATGGCGAGCAGGAACGCAGCCTGATCGACAAGGTGGCCGATGTGCGACGTCAGCTGGAAACGGGTGAAGTGGTACTGGTGTGGTCGGAACTGCACGAATCGGTCAATATCATGCCGCGCAAAGAATTTCGTGGCTAATGCACCCAACGGCATTTCGTGTTAACAATGCCTATTGCCCGATCTCACAGGGAGCTTTTCTATGTCTGCACGTCATCCCATTATCGCGGTGACTGGTTCCAGCGGCGCAGGGACCACCACCACCAGCGTGGCGTTTCGCAAAATCTTTCAGCAGCTCGATCTTCATGCGGCGGAGCTGGAAGGTGACAGTTTTCACCGTTTTACCCGCCCTGAAATGGATATGGCGATTCGTAAGGCGCGCGATTTAGGACGTCATGTCAGCTACTTCGGCCCGGAAGCCAATGACTTTGGCCTGCTGGAGCAGAGCTTTAAAGAGTATGGTCAGAGCGGACAGGGGCAGTCGCGTAAATATCTGCACACCTATGATGAAGCGGTGCCGTGGAATCAGGTGCCCGGCACCTTTACGCCGTGGCAACCGCTGCCGCAGAACACCGATATTCTCTTCTACGAAGGGCTGCACGGCGGCGTGGTAACGGCGCAGCACAACGTAGCAGAACAGGTTGATCTGCTGGTTGGCGTGGTGCCGATTGTGAACCTGGAGTGGATTCAGAAGCTGGTGCGCGACACCGGCGAGCGCGGCCATTCACGTGAAGCGGTCATGGATTCGGTAGTGCGCTCGATGGAAGATTACATCAACTTCATCACACCACAGTTCTCACGCACCCATATCAACTTCCAGCGCGTCCCGACGGTCGATACCTCAAACCCGTTCGCTGCCCGCGCTATTCCGTCACTGGATGAGAGCTTTGTGGTGATCCACTTTCAGGCGCTGGAAGATATCGACCTCCCCTACCTGCTGGCGATGCTGCAGGGCTCGTTTATCTCGCACATCAATACGCTGGTGGTGCCTGGCGGCAAAATGGGTCTGGCGATGGAGTTGATCATGGGCCCGCTGGTGAAGCGGCTGATGGAAGGCAAGCGAATAGAGTAAGAGGCCAGCAAAAACCGCTCTGAGAGCAGATGTCTTTCATAAAGATGGTAAAACTGGCTTTCCTGCGGCTAAAGACTTACCGCTAAGCAGGCTTCAGGGAGCATACACCTTTCGCAAAGACGCAAAACCGCCATCCCTGGCAGGCTCAGCGCGGGCCATCCCTGGCCCGCTATGCTTTGCTACAGGTATATGCTCCCTTCGCTTCACGTCCGGCAACCGCATCCGGTTTCAGGAAGGTCACTACAAACAAACTTTGGGCAGGATGAATCTTACAGCAGCGAAAAAGCTTAACACGCAGGGAACCGGGTCAGAAGAGGAAAGCGTCCCGCGCCAGGGACGGCGCGGGCCGAGCATGCCATGGATGGCGGTTTTTGCGTCTTTCCGATCTGACCCGGTTCCCTGCGCAGGCACAGTCTGACAGCGGACCAAACCAGATCTTGCAGATGAAGTTAAAAGGCCCGCATTGGCCCCTGAGGCTACTAAAGTTCGATCACTTCATAGCTATGCGTAATGTTGACGCCTTTACCCAGCATGATGGCCACAGAGCAATATTTTTCAGCAGAAAGATCCACGGCGCGTGATACCGCTTTATCCTGGAGCGCTTTGCCACTCACGATAAAATGCAGGTTGATGTGCGTAAAGATTCGCGGCGCCTCTTCACGACGTTCTGAGGTCAGTTTTACTTCACAATCAGCCACATCGTTTCGGCCTTTTTGCAGAATTGATACCACGTCAATCGCGCTGCATCCGCCCGCCGCCATCAGCACCATCTCCATTGGGCTGGGCGCTTTATCACCCGAATTTCCATCCATCAGTATCTGATGGCCGGATGAGGATTCTCCGAGGAATGTCAGCCCTTCTACCCATTTCACTCTTGCCTGCATGATTTTTGCTCCGGAATACGCTGTTTTGTCGCCAGAGTACGCTTTCGCCTGGTAAACAGCAATCCAGAGAAATCCGCCCGTAGCTGAAGCGAGACAACACAAGACAGTCGGCAAAAGCTGTGCTACAAACAGTGCTGAAAATATTTTTCGTCACCCGATGACGAAGCCGGGAAGGATGATGCGCACTGCGCCTGATGCGGCCCGAATAATTTCCTGAAATGGAAACGCTTGAAGCTTTCACCGCCTGACAGGGAAAACTGCCCCCTGTATTTTGGGCACGATTACAACAGAGGATAATAGCGAATGGTTCTCGGCAAACCGCAAACAGACCCTACACTCGAATGGTTCCTGTCCCATTGCCATATTCACAAGTATCCATCCAAAAGTACGCTGATTCACCAAGGTGAAAAAGCAGAAACGCTTTACTACATCGTGAAAGGTTCCGTTGCGGTTCTGATTAAAGATGAAGAAGGCAAAGAGATGATTCTTTCCTACCTGAATCAGGGCGATTTTATTGGTGAACTTGGCCTGTTCGAAGAAGGCCAGGAGCGCAGCGCCTGGGTACGTGCGAAAAGCGCGTGCGAAGTGGCGGAAATTTCTTACAAGAAATTCCGTCAGTTGATCCAGGTTAACCCTGACATCCTGATGCGACTCTCATCGCAGATGGCGCGTCGCCTGCAGGTGACGTCTGAAAAAGTGGGTAACCTCGCTTTCCTCGACGTAACCGGACGCATTGCACAGACCCTGCTCAACCTGGCGAAGCAGCCAGATGCCATGACGCATCCCGACGGCATGCAAATTAAAATCACTCGTCAGGAAATTGGCCAGATTGTTGGTTGTTCACGTGAAACCGTGGGCCGTATTTTGAAGATGCTGGAAGATCAGAATCTGATCTCCGCACACGGCAAAACCATCGTCGTTTACGGCACCCGCTAATTCCTGTCACCCACGGCGTGATGGCAACATCACGCCGTTATTGTTTGTGTTGGGCCGATGTGGCGTCGAATTATTTACCATCCTGAAGTTAACTACGCCTTGCGGCAAACGCTGGTGCTCTGTCTGCCAGTGGCGCTGGGCTGGCTGGCTGGCGACCTGCAAAAAGGTCTGCTGTTCTCATTAGTGCCCGCCTGCTGCAACATCGCCGGTCTGGATACCCCGCATAAACGCTTCTTCAAACGCCTGATTGTTGGCGGCAGCCTGTTTGCCCTCGGCAGCTTTCTGATGCAGTGGCTTACCCTGCATGCTGTTCCGCTGCCGCTGATCCTGTTTGCCATGCCCTTATTGCTCGGCGTTACCGGGGAGATCAGCCCGCTGCATGGTCGTCTGCTGCCCGGTACCCTGATTGCCGCCATCTTTACCCTGAGCCTGATTGGCCGCATGCCAATCTATGTCCCCCCGCTGCTCTATATCGGCGGCACGCTATGGTACGGGCTGTTTAACTGGTTCTGGTTCTGGCTATGGAAAGAGCAGCCAATGCGCGAAAGCCTGAGCCTGATCTACCGCGAGCTGGCTAACTACTGCGACGCAAAATATACCCTGCTGACGCAGCTGACCGATCCGGAAAAGGCGCTGCCGCCGCTGCTGGCTCGCCAGCAGAAAGTGGTCGATCTGATTAACACCTGTTATCAGCAGATGCATATGCTGTCGGCAAGCCGCGATCACAGCCATAAACGGCTGACGCGCGCCTTTCAGGTGGCGCTGGATCTGCAGGAACATATCTCGGTCAGCCTGCATCGGCCGGAAGAGGTGCAGAAGCTGGTCGAACAGAGCCACGCCGAAGCGGTGATCCGCTGGAATGCCAAAACCATCTCGGCCCGGTTGCGGGTGCTGGCGGATAACATTCTCTATCACCAGCTACCCGATCGCTTTGCGATGGATAAACAGCTCGGCGCGCTGGAGAAAATCGCCCATCAGCATCCCGACAATCCGGTGGGTAACTTCTGCCTTTACCACTTCAACCGCATCGCGCGGGTCCTGCGCACCCAGAAACCTCTTTATCAGCGCGATCTGATGGCTGACCGCCAGCGCCGTCTGCC
Source organism: Pantoea sp. Ft-CA_14 (assembly GCF_024520875.1). Taxonomy (NCBI): domain Bacteria; kingdom Pseudomonadati; phylum Pseudomonadota; class Gammaproteobacteria; order Enterobacterales; family Erwiniaceae; genus Pantoea; species Pantoea sp. Ft-CA_14. The sequence goes on from NZ_JALNPM010000016.1 coordinate 51,854, forward strand.
GCTGTTACCGGCACTGCGCAGTTATCTCTCGTTTCGCTCATCGGCCCTGCGCACTGCCGGCCGCTTTGCGGTGATGCTGATGCTGGGCAGCGCGCTGGCGCTGTTCTTCAACATCCCCAAACCCTACTGGATCCTGATGACCATCATGTTCGTCAGCCAGAACGGCTACAGCGCTACCCGTGTCCGCATTCAGCACCGGGCGCTGGGCACTTTTGCCGGTCTGGTGATCGCGGCCGCCACGCTGCGCATGGCGGTGCCGGAGTCGCTGGTGCTGCTGATCATGCTGGCGATTACCTTTATCAGCTATCGCTTTACCCGCCAGTTCTATGGCTGGTCGATGATTGGCTTTACGGTCACGGCGGTTTACTCGCTGCAATTGCTGTCGCTGAATGGCGCGCAGTTTCTGCTGCCGCGACTCATGGATACGCTGATGGGTTGTCTGATCGCCTTTGGCGGGATGCTCTGGCTGTGGCCGCAGTGGCAGAGCGGCTTGCTGCGGCAGAACGCCCATGACGCACTGGAAACCTATCAGGATGCGCTGCGGCTGTTGCTGGGTGACGAACAGTCACCAGAGAAACTGGCTTATCAGCGGGTGAAGGTCAATCAGGCACACAATGCGCTGTTTAACTCACTGAATCAGGCGATGCAGGAACCCGCGTTCAACTCCCGCTATCTGAGTGATATGCGGCTCTGGGTCACGCACAGTCAGTTTATCGTCGAGCATATCAACGCTATGACGATTCTGGCGCGGGAGCACACCATGCTCACTGCCTCGCTGGCTGAGCGTTACCTGCAATCCTGTGAAATCGCGCTGCAGCGGTGTCAGCAGCGGCTGGAATATGATGGTGAAAGCTCACAGGTTAACCTGCTGGATGAGCTGGAGAACATCAGTGAGGGACCGATCACGGTGGTGGAGCAGCATGTGCGGCGCATTCTCGATCATCTGAGCGTGATGTACACCATTTCATCGCTGGCGTGGAACCAGCGGCCGCAACATGGCCGCTGGCTGATCAGACGCTTACGTAAAAACTAAGCTAGCCGTTGAGCACGTTGCCGACGGCCGTGGCGAAGCGGCTCATGCCCTCTTCGATATCGGCAGGCTCAATGATCAGTGACGGGGCAAAACGCATCACGTCGGTGCCGGCAACCAGCACCATCACGCCTTCTGCGGCCGCGGCATTCAGGATATCGCGTGCTTTACCAGCATGCTGCGGTTTCAGCGCCGCGCCAATCAGCAGACCCTTGCCGCGAATATCGCTGAAGAGATCATACTTCGCATCGATGGCCTGCAGCGCCGTGACAAAGTGCTGACGACGCGTCTCAACGCCTGCCAGCACCTCCGGCGTATTGATAATATCAAGCGCGGTTTCAGCGATGGCGCAGGCGAGTGGATTGCCGCCATAGGTGGTGCCATGCACGCCCGGCGTCATGGTCGAGGCGATCTCGTTAGTGGTCAGCATGGCGCTGACCGGGAAACCGCCGCCCAGCGCTTTGGCTGAGGTCAGAATATCGGGCTGGATGCCATAATGCTCATAGGCGAACAGCTTGCCGCTGCGCCCCATGCCGCTCTGCACTTCATCCAGCACCAGCAGCGCCTGATGCTGATCGCAAAGCTCACGCAGTCCCTGCATAAACTCCTGCGTTGCGGGCACGACGCCGCCCTCACCCTGAATCGGTTCAACCACAATGGCGCAGGTATGATCGTCAATGACCGCTTTCACTGCGTTCAGATCATTGAACGGCACATGAACGATATCCGCCGGTTTAGGCCCGAACCCATCAGAATATTTTGGCTGTCCGCCGACCGTGACGGTAAACAGCGTCCGGCCATGAAAGGCGTTATGAAAGGCGATAATCTTACTTTTGAATGGGCTGTGACGTTTGCAGGCGTAGTAGCGCGCCAGCTTAAAGGCGGCCTCGTTGGCTTCGGCCCCGGAGTTAGCGAAGAAGACCCGCTCGGCAAAGGTCGCCTGAATTAACTTACTGGCAAGACGCAGCGCCGGTTCGTTGGTGAAGACGTTGCTGGTGTGCCACAGCGTCTCGCCCTGACTTTTTAGCGTCTCCACCAGCGCAGGATGGCAGTGTCCAAGTGCGGTGACGGCGATACCACCTGAGAAATCGATATACTCTTTGCCCTGCTGATCCCATACACGACTGCCCTTGCCTTTTACCGGCACGAACTGCGCAGGTGCATAAACAGGCAAAATAACGTTATCGAACGTCTCCCGCGTGACCGCAATTTTTTCCGCTGCCATTGATGACCCCATTTAGATGATTGATGTGCAACTTTGAAATAATAATCACAAAATATGCATAAAAAATCACTCAAAGGCAACTTATTGCTCAAGGAAATTGCGCAGCAGCTGATGTCCCTGCTCGCTGAGAATGCTTTCGGGATGGAACTGCACGCCTTCCAGCGCCAGGGTTTTATGGCGGAATCCCATAATTTCGTCAGGCTCGCCGTCACGCATCGTCCAGGCAGTCACCTCGAAGGCATCTGGCAGGGAGCCGCGCTGTACAATCAGCGAATGGTAGCGGGTCACGGTTAGTGGATTATTCAGAGTGCGGAACACGCCCTGTCCGGTGTGCTGAATCGCAGAGGTTTTGCCGTGCATCACCTGACGCGCGCGCACGACCTGCGCGCCATACGCCTGCGCAATTGCCTGATGGCCCAGGCAGACGCCCAGCACCGGCAGCTGACCGGCGAAATGCCGGATCGCCGCCAGCGAAATGCCTGACTCCGACGGCGTGCAGGGACCAGGGGAGATCACCAGATGAGTCAGCGGTAACGCCGCCATCTGCTCCAGCGTGATGGCATCATTGCGCACCACCTGAACCTGCGCGCCCAGCTCGCAGAAATATTGATAAAGATTCCAGGTAAAGGAGTCGTAATTGTCGATAAGCAGCAGCATGGCCAGTCCAGAATAATTACCCGCGCCGCTATTCTACGCGGTTAAGCCGCCTCGCTCACCACTTTCGCAAATACCTGCTCCAGCAGAGTCAGGTCTCCGGCCACACCGGCCTGATTCGCCGCTTTCCAGCTTTCAGCGTCAGTCTCTTCCCAGGAGAGCAGATAACCGGCATGCAGCGCCAGCTGTTCAAAGAAAATCCGCTGCGCCCGACCGTTGCCGTGGCGGAAAGGATGCAACATATTGATTTCGCAGTAGTAGTGGGCAACACGCTCAATAAACGCGTCACGTGGCAGGTCAACGAGTCCCTTCTCCTCCTCCAGCGCGGCCATCAGGGCGTTACCTTCCTTTTCGATATATTCGAAATGACAGAACGGCGTCTCATCGCGCCAGATATCGATAGTGCGCAGTTCACCAGCCCAGCTGTAGACGTCCTGAAACAGCGTACGGTGGATCTGGCGCAGGTAAGGCAGTCCAGGATTACGGGGCCCCAGCTCCAGCGTGGCGGCACGCGCCGCACTAAAACTCAGCTCCGCCTTACGCAGCTGCGCGGCATCGTGAATATCGGGCAGGTTTTTCAGCACATTGTCATGCTGCCACAGGTAGGGATCCTGGCTGACGGCGGTATTAGAGTCCATATTGCCTCCTCAGTGACGCCAGACGTGCGGCCGCATCATCGCTGTTTACGCTGGTTTCATTTGGCGAGAAGCCTTCCAGCCGACAGCTGGCCTGATAGCTGGCGCTACGCCGCTGTCGCCACAGGGTGACCTTCTGTTTTTCGGTGAGTTTGTTCGCCATGCCGCCTCCTGCTCAGGTTTTTGCCCTAAGTATAAGAGCAAATTCTGGCTTTGCCGGATGCGGCAGGCGGTCGCCATCCGCAGATGGCGACGAACGGACTTAAGGCAGGACTTTGGCGGAGAGGATAACTACCGGTTTGGATGGAACATTCTGGTAAGGACCCACATCTTTGGTCGGTACCTGAGAAATTTTTTCAACCACATCCTGACCTTTCACAATCTTACCAAATACGGCATAGCCAAAATCGCGCTGTCCGTGATCGAGGAATGCATTATCCGCGACGTTGAGGAAGAACTGGCTGGTCGCACTGTCTTTATCGGCGGTACGCGCCATGGAAATCGTGCCGCGCAGGTTACGCAGGCCGTTATCCGCTTCATTCTTGATCGGCGCGTTGGTCTGCTTCTGCTGCATGTCCGTAGTGAAGCCCCCACCCTGCACCATAAAGCCCGGGATCACGCGGTGAAAAATGGTGTTGTTGTAAAAACCGTTGTTGACGTAATCAACGAAGTTTTTCACAGAAACCGGCGCTTTCTGGTTATTCAGTTCGAGTTCGATATTGCCGGCGGAGGTGGTGAGTAGAACGTGGGTGTCACCTTTTGCAGCCAGCGCCTGGGCGGAAACGGAAGAGAGCGCTAACAGGGTGATGGCCGCTGTTAAAGTACGTTTAAACATGAAAGATTCCTTACCTGGGAGAGCGGGCACAAAAACGTGATTGATTGTAAAGAGACTCTATTCCAGGAGCCAGCGTTTTACCTATATTTACGCTGTGGCAGCAAATGGGGGGAGCAAACGTTAAACCCCGGCAATTACGTGATTAAAATCACACAACCCATGAAATATGGATCTCTGGTTTCACTGGTTGTTTATTAAGATCACGGTTCCGTTTACACTTTCTGACACTTTTTGGCACCCGGTTCTCAACAGGTTCAGAACATGACAAACCGTAATCGTATTGGCCTCACCTGGATAAGCTTCTTCTCCTACGCGCTTACCGGCGCGCTGGTGATTGTTACCGGCATGGTAATGGGCGATATCGCAAAAGATTTCCAGATCCCCATCTCCAGCATGAGTAATACCTTCACCTTCCTCAACAGCGGCATCCTGGCGGCGGTTTTCCTGAACGCCTGGCTGATGGTGATTGTGCCACTGAAGCGTCAGCTGATTTTCGGCTTCGTCCTGATGGTACTGGCGATAATCGGGTTGATGACCAGCCGCGATCTGACCGTCTTCTCGCTCTGTATGTTTGTGCTGGGCGTGGTCAGCGGCATTACTATGTCGATCGGCACCTTCCTGATCACCCATATGTATGAAGGCCGCCAGCGCGGTTCGCGCCTGCTGTTTACCGACTCCTTCTTCAGCATGGCGGGCACGCTGTTTCCGGTGCTGGCGGGGATTCTGCTGGCGCGTCAGCTGCCGTGGTACTGGGTCTACGTCTGCATCGGCTTTATCTACGTCGCGATCTTCATCATGACGCTGTTTGTCGAGTTCCCGGTGCTGCGTAAGCCCGAAAACAGCCCGACAGTTGAGAAAGAAAAATGGGGTGTGGGCGTACTGCTGCTGGCAGTGGCGGCGCTCTGCTACATTCTGGGCCAGCTTGGCTTTATCTCCTGGGTGCCGGAATATGCCACCAAAGTCATGGGCATGAATATTAATGATGCCGGACAACTGGTGGGCAGCTTCTGGACCGCTTATATGGTGGGGATGTGGGCCTTCAGCTTCCTGCTGCGCTTCTTCGATCTGCAACGCATCCTGATGGTGCTGGCGGGACTGGCTACCGTGCTGATGTACTGGTTCGTCAGCAGCCAGGATGCCAGTATGCTGAAGTGGATCATTATGGTGTTGGGCTTCAGCTCGAGCGCGATTTACACCACTATCATCACGCTCGGCTCGCTGCAGACCAAAGTGGCGTCACCGAAACTGGTGAACTTTATTCTGACCTGCGGCACCGTCGGCACCATGCTGACCTTCGTGGTGACCGCGCCGATTGTTGAGAAGAGCGGCGTGCACACGGCGCTGGTCACCGCCAACGGCCTCTACGCGGTGGTGTTTGTGATGTGTGTCCTGCTGGGGCTGGTCACTAAACATCGCTCGCACGGTCACGTTACGCATTAATCATTCAGGGCGGCGATTGATCGCCGCCCTGATGTTTAACGCCGGAAGTCTATCCGCTCCCGCTCCCGCCAGTAAATCTCGCTTTCTGCAGGCTTTGTCTCTGCCACCACGATGCCGCGACGCAGTGAGTAGCGCACCGGAACCTGTCTTCTTACTGCATCAAAACCACTCTCTGCCGGCAGAATAATCAGGCTGGCATCGTTGCCGGTCTGAATGCCATAGCCTGACAGCTGCAGCGTCTTCGCGCTGTTATGCGTAATCAGCTCCAGACCCGCATCAATCTGCTCATAGCCCATCAACTGACAGACGTGTAAGCCCATATGCAGCACCTGCAGCATGCTGGCGGTGCCCAGCGGATACCAGGGATCGAACACATCGTCGTGGCCGAAACAGACGTTAATCTCCGCCTCCAGCATCTCTTTCACCCGCGTAATGCCGCGCCGCTTAGGATAGGTATCAAAGCGGCCCTGCAGGTGAATATTGACCAGCGGATTCGCGACAAAATTAATGCCCGACAGCTTAAGCAGTCGAAAAAGTCGTGAGGTATACGCGCCATTGTAAGAGTGCATCGCGGTGGTATGACTGGCCGTCACGCGCGCGCCGTTGCCATCGCGATGCGCCAGCGCCGCCACGGTTTCCACAAAGCGCGACTGTTCATCATCGATCTCATCGCAGTGAACATCGATCAACCGATCATAGCGGTTAGCCAGCGCAAAAGTTTTATGCAGCGACTCAACACCATATTCACGGGTGAATTCGTAATGCGGGATCGCGCCGACCACATCCGCGCCCAGCCGCAATGCCTCCTCCAGCAGCGCTTCACCGTTGGGATAAGAGAGAATACCCTCCTGGGGAAAAGCAACAATCTGGATAGTGATCCACGGCGCCATCTCCGCCTTCAACTCCAGCATCGCTTTAAGCGCCGTCAGTGACGGGTCAGAAACGTCAACATGAGTACGGACAAACTGAATGCCGTTGGCAATCTGCCACTTCAGCGTCTGCATCGCCCGCCGCTTAACATCTTCATGGCTGAGCATGGCTTTGCGTTCAGCCCAGCGCTCAATGCCTTCAAACAGCGTCCCGGACTGGTTCCACGCGGGTTCGCCAGCGGTCTGGGTGGTATCCAGATGAATATGCGGCTCAATAAAAGGCGCGCAGGCTAAGCCACCCTCGCCGTCCAGTGATTCATCCGCCGGTGAAGCGTGCTGCGGCTGGGCTGAGATCCGGGCAATTTTGCCATCGGTGATGGCGATCTGCCATAACCCATCCCGCCAGGGTAAACGCACGTTATTGATCCACTTAGGTGACATCATTGCCGACTCCTTTTCCGGTTTTGTGTTTTAAAACTAACACGATTCAGGTGACCCGCCGCAATCCCGAATAATCAGCGGGTTATCCGCACCAGAAAAAATTATTTCAAATCAACCATATACCTCTTAATAGGTATATGGCGTCGTGGTTGATGTATATCAATAAGTGCCGGAAACGGCGCGCTATTGTAGCCGCAGATATCGCAAATTTGAGGCAGAAATGAGCAAGCACAATGTCGTCGTTATCGGTAACGGCATGGTCGGCCACCGCTTCATAGAAGAATTACTAGAGAAAGCGGAACCTGACCAGTTTTCGCTGACCGTCTTTTGTGAAGAACCCCGCGTCGCCTATGATCGTGTCCACCTGTCCGCCTACTTTTCCCATCACACCGCTGAAGAATTGTCGCTGGTTCGTGAAGGCTATTACGACAAACATCAGGTCAATCTGCTGCTGGGTGAACGCGCCATCACCATTAACCGTGATGAGAAGCTCATCCACTCCAGTACCGGTCGCGCGGTGCATTACGATACGCTGATTTTTGCCACCGGCTCTTATCCGTGGATCCCGCCAATTAACGGTGCCGAAGGCAGCGACTGCTTTGTCTATCGCACCATCGAAGATCTCAACGCCATCGAAGCCTGTTCGCGCCGCAGCAAACGCGGCGCGGTGATTGGCGGCGGCCTGCTGGGGCTGGAAGCGGCGGGCGCACTGAAAAATCTGGGCATTGAAACCCACGTTATTGAATTTGCGCCGGTGCTGATGGCGGAGCAGTTAGATCAGCAAGGCGGTGAGCAGCTACGTCGCAAGATTGAGCAGATGGGTGTACGGGTCCACACCGGTAAAAACACCCAACAGATTGTGCATCACGAACACGGCGGCAAAACGCTGCAGTTTGCTGATGGCAGCGCGCTGGAGGTCGATTTCATCGTCTTCTCCACCGGCATTCGCCCGCAGGACAAACTGGCGAAACAGTGTGGATTAGCACTGGGGCCGCGCGGCGGCATCGCCATTGATGACCAGTGCCGGACCAGCGATCCCACCATCTACGCTATCGGTGAGTGCGCTGCCTGGCAGAATCGTGTCTATGGCCTGGTGGCGCCGGGTTACAAAATGGCCCAGGTCGCCAGCGACCATCTGCTGGGCCGCGACAATGCGTTTACCGGCGCGGACATGAGCGCCAAACTGAAGCTGCTGGGTGTTGATGTTGGCGGCATTGGCGATGCGCGCGGCACCACGCCAGGCGCTCGCAGCGTGGTCTGGCTGGATGAGAGCAAATCGATCTACAAGCGCCTGATTATCAGCGAAGATCAGAAAACCCTGCTGGGTGCCGTCCTGGTGGGCGACACCAGCGACTATGGCAACCTGCTGCAGCTGGTGCTGAATGGTATTCCGCTGCCTGCTAATCCGGAAGCACTGATTCTGCCAGCCGGCAGCGGGGATAAACCGGCCATCGGCGTCGATTCTCTGCCTGATACCGCACAAATCTGCTCCTGTTTTGACGTCAGTAAAGGCGACATCATTAAGGCGGTTCAGGGTGGCTGTCATACCGTGGCAGCACTGAAAAGCAGCACCCGTGCCGGCACCGGTTGCGGCGGCTGTATCCCACTGATCACCCAGGTTCTCAACAGTGAACTCAGCCGTCAGGGCATTGAGGTCAATAACCATCTTTGCGCCCACTTCGCCTGGTCACGTCAGGAGCTTTATCACCTGATTCAGGTAGAGGAGATTAAAACCTTTGACGAACTGCTGGCCCGCTATGGTCAGGGTTACGGCTGTGAAGTGTGCAAGCCGGTGGTTGGCTCACTGCTCGCCTCCTGCTGGAATGAGTATGTGCTCAAGCCCCAGCACGCGCCGTTACAGGACAGCAACGACCTCTACCTTGGCAACATCCAGAAAGATGGCACCTACTCGGTGATCCCGCGCTCGCCCGGCGGTGAAATCACGCCCCAGGGACTGAAAGTGATTGGCGAGATCGCCGAGCGCTATCAGCTCTACACCAAAATTACCGGCTCTCAGCGTATCGGTCTGTTTGGCGCGCAGAAAGACGATCTGCCCGCCATCTGGTCACAGCTGATCGACGCCGGATTTGAAACCGGCCAGGCCTACGCCAAGGCGCTGCGGATGGCGAAAACCTGCGTTGGCAGCGCCTGGTGCCGTTATGGCGTGGGTGACAGCCTCGGCTTCGGCGTGATGCTGGAGAACCGCTACAAAGGCATCCGTACGCCGCACAAGATGAAGTTTGGCGTCTCTGGCTGCACCCGTGAATGTGCAGAAGCACAGGGCAAAGATGTCGGCATTATCGCGACGGAAAAAGGGTGGAACCTTTACGTCTGCGGCAACGGCGGCATGAAGCCGCGCCATGGCGATCTGCTGGCGGCCGATCTCGATCAGCAGACGCTGGTTACCTATCTCGACCGTTTCATGATGTTCTATATCCGCACTGCCGACAAACTGCAGCGCACCTCGCTGTGGCTGGAGAGTCTGGAAGGCGGCATCGACTATCTGCGTAAGGTGATTGTGGATGACAAACTTGGCCTCAACGGCCAGATGGAGCAGCAGCTGGCCGCACTGCGCGCCAGCGTCAGCTGTGAATGGAAAGCGACGCTGGAAGATAAGGATCACCTGACGCGCTTTGCCCACTTTATCAACTCGCCGCAACGCGATCCTGGCGTGCAGCGGGTCGCGGAGCGCGACCAGCACCGCCCGGCACGCGCCGATGAACGCATTGCCGTGACCCTGATTGAGGAGACCGAATCATGAGCCAGTGGAATCCGGTGTGCCCGCTGACGCAGATCCTGCCCGCTACGGGCGTCTGCGCGCTGGTCAAAGGCCAGCAGGTTGCTATCTTCCGTCCCCGCAACGATGAGCAGCTCTATGCCATCAGCAATATCGACCCCTTTGCCGATGCCAGCGTGCTGTCACGCGGCATTATTGCTGAACATCAGGATGCGCTCTGGGTTGCCAGCCCGCTGAAAAAGCAGCGTTTCCGTCTTAGCGATGGCTACTGCATGGAGGATGAAACGCGCTCCGTGGCGGCCTGGCCGGTGCGGGTCAATGCCGGACAGGTTGAAGTCTGCCTGTAACTCCCGTCAACAGCCCGCCTCCGCGGGCTTTTTTAAGGACGTCTGATGGACTACTTCCCCTTGTTCTGCCGCCTGCAGGGCCGACGCTGCCTGCTGGTCGGCGCAGGTGACGTAGCTGAGCGGAAAGCCCGCCTGCTGCTGGAGGCCGGCGCCGAACTGCTGGTCGGTGCCCTTGATTTCTCCCCCGCCTTCCGGCAATGGGCGCAGCAGGAAACTGTAACGCTGCTGCCAGGGGCGTTTGATCCGCACTGGCTCACCGGCTGCTGGCTGGTGGTCGCCGCGACCAGCGATGATGCGGTTAATCAGCAGGTGGCTGAAGCCGCCGAAAAACAGCAGATCTTCTGCAATCTGGTGGATGCGCCGCAGCAGGCCAGCGCCATTATGCCGTCGATCATCGATCGTTCCCCGCTGATGGTCGCCGTCTCTTCCGGTGGACGCGCGCCGGTACTGGCGCGCCTGTTGCGGGAGAAGCTGGAGGCGATGCTGCCGCAACACCTTGGCCAGCTGGCTCAGCTGGCAGGCACTCTGCGCGCGCGGGTTAAACAGCAATTCAACTCTGTCAGTGCCCGCCGCCACTTCTGGGAACGCTTCTTTAACAGCGAGCGGCTGGCCCAGACGCTGGCCAACGGCGACAGTGAACGCGCGGAGCAGATTACCGACCAGCTCTTTAACGCTGACCTTCACCAACAGGGTGAAGTGGCACTGGTTGGTGCCGGTCCGGGTGATGCCGGATTACTGACCCTGAAAGGCTTACAGCTGATCCAGCAGGCAGACGTCATCGTTTATGACCGGCTGGTCTCTGATGAGATCCTGAATCTGGTGCGCCGCGATGCCGAGCGCATTTTTGTCGGGAAACGCGCCGGACATCACTGCGTGCCGCAGGATGAGATCAACCAGCTGCTCTGCGAACAGGCGCAGCGGGGAAAACGTGTAGTGCGGCTGAAAGGCGGCGATCCCTTTATCTTTGGTCGCGGCGGTGAAGAGCTGGAAGCGCTGGCGCAGCGGCAGATTCCGTTCAGCGTGGTGCCGGGGATCACCGCCGCATCGGGCTGTACGGCCTACAGCGGTATTCCCCTGACCCACCGCGATCATGCGCAGAGCGTCAGACTGGTTACCGGACATCTGCAGAAAGAGGGCTCGCTCGCCTGGCAGACGCTGGCGGCGGAACAGCAGACGCTGGTCTTTTATATGGGGCTCACGCAGGCCGGAGAGATTCAGCAGCAGTTGATAAAGCACGGTATGCGCAGCGATATGCCGGTGGCGCTGGTGGAAAACGGCACCACTACGCGTCAACGCGTGGTCACCGGGACACTGAGCGAGCTGGAGGCGTTAGCCGGTCAGGTGACCAGTCCCAGCCTGATGATCATCGGCAGCGTGGTAAGTCTGCGTGACAGCCTGCGCTGGTTCTGAGTCCGGCAAATAAAAACGGCGGGCACAATGCCCGCCGTCCTGGTTGTCTGCTCAGCCATTACGGCATCGCGACAAAGCCTACCGCCTGATACACCTTCTTCAGCGTTTCCTGCGCCTGTGCGCGTGCTTTGGCCGCGCCATCGCGCATCACCTGATCCAGCAGTGCTTCATCGTTGCGGAAGCTGTGATAACGCTCCTGCAGCTCAGAGAGCATACCCGACACAGCATCGGCTACTGCGCCTTTCAGGTGGCCATACATCTTGCCTTCGAACTCCTGCTCCAGCTCGGCGATGGTTTTACCGGTCACGCCCGACAGAATATCCAGCAGGTTAGAGACGCCTGCTTTCTCTTTGATGTCGTAGCGCACCACTGGCGGCTCTTCAGAATCGGTGACGGCGCGTTTAATCTTCTTCACGACCGCTTTCGGATCTTCCAGCAGGCCGATCACGTTATTGCGGTTATCGTCAGACTTGGACATCTTCTTCGTCGGTTCCAGCAGCGACATCACGCGCGCGCCAGACTTCGGAATCAACGGCTCTGGTACTTTGAAGATATCGCCGTAGATCGCATTGAAGCGATGCGCGATATCGCGGCTCAGCTCCAGATGCTGCTTCTGATCTTCACCCACCGGCACCTGATGGGTCTGATAGAGCAGAATGTCAGCCGCCATCAGCACCGGATAGTCGAACAGACCGGCGTTGATGTTCTCTTCGTAACGCGCTGATTTATCCTTGAACTGCGTCATGCGGCTCAGTTCACCGAAGTAGGCGTAGCAATTCAGGATCCAGCTCAGCTGCGTGTGCTCTGGCACATGCGACTGAACAAAGATGGTGCTTTTTTGCGGGTCGATACCACAGGCCAGATAGAGCGCCAGCGTGTCCAGCGTCGCTTTACGCAGTGCAACAGGATCCTGACGCACGGTGATCGCGTGCAGATCAACGATGCAATAAATGCAGTGGAAATCATCCTGCATCTGCACCCACTGACGCAGCGCTCCCATATAGTTGCCAATGGTCAGTTCGCCGGACGGCTGTGCGCCGCTGAAAACGATGGGTTTCATACTTATGTCCTGATATTTACAGCCCCAGAGCGGGCAAAAGTTCGTCGAAAGAGTCGAGGGTTAAATCGGGCTGGCTGGTGGCAATCGGCTCGCCATAGTTATAGCCAAAGGTCATGCCGATATTGGGTACGCCCGCCGCCTGTGCCGCATGGATATCATTGCGTGAGTCGCCGACAAACAGCAACTCATTCGGCAACACACCAAAGGTGCCCAGCACCATAAAAATTGCCGCAGGATGCGGTTTTTTAACCGGCACATCGTCGCCACCGATAATCAGCGAAAACGCATCAGCAATGCCAAGCGACTCCAGCAGCGGTGCCACAAACGGCGTCGGCTTGTTGGTGACTATCGCCATCGGCAGCCCGGCGGCCTTTAAGGCGGCCAGCGTCTGCTTTACCTGTGGAAATAGCGTACTGCCCGCATCCACGGTATCGGCATAATGTCGGTCAAACAGCGCCCGCGCATCACGCTGCTCTTCCGGCTGCGGCTCACGGCCCAGCGCGAAGGTCAGCGCGCGGGCCATCATGATATCCGCGCCGTTGCCAATCCAGGTTGAGACACGCTCAAGGCCCGCCTGCGGCAGACGGAGGTCGTTCAGCGTGCGGTCAATCGCATCGGCCAGGCCGGGTGCGCTATCCACCAGTGTCCCATCGAGATCAAACGCCAGCGCACGAATATCAGTGAAATGAGCCATTGGCCTTCTCCAGTTCGTTGCGCATATCATCGATCACTTTTTTATAGTCAGGGTGACCGAAGATCGCGGAACCGGCGACAAACATGTCGGCACCGGCGGCAGCGATCTGGCCAATGTTGTCGATCTTCACGCCGCCATCCACTTCAAGACGAATGCTGTAACCGCTCTGATCGATACGCCTGCGCGCTTCACGCAGTTTATCCAGTGTGCCAGGAATAAATGACTGACCGCCAAAGCCGGGGTTCACTGACATCAGCAGAATGATATCCAGCTTATCCATGACGTAATCGAGGTAGCTCAGCGGGGTCGCAGGGTTAAACACCAGACCCGCTTTGCAGCCATGCTCTTTAATGATTTGCAGGGTGCGGTCAACGTGTTCGCTGGCTTCGGGATGAAAGGTGATGTAGGTGGCACCCGCTTTGGCGAAATCAGGGATTAGCGCATCTACCGGCTTCACCATCAGATGCACATCGATGGGGGCAGTGATGCCATAGTCGCGCAGTGCTTTCAGCACCATCGGACCCATGGTCAGATTAGGCACGTAGTGGTTGTCCATCACGTCGAAGTGAACCACGTCACCTCCGGCCGCCAGCGCTTTGGCTGTGTCTTCGCCCAGGCGAGCAAAGTCCGCCGAAAGGATTGAAGGGGCCAGCAAATATTGTTTCATCCGATTCTCCCACTGTTGTGCGCCAGCACGCAGGCTGGCGTAATGCGTTGGTCGCGGACGAAACAGACTAGCTATAAAGTGCCAGCAGTTCGTCGACCTTGGTGCGACCCGTTATGCTTCGGCTGATAGAACGCCGGGCTTTGACCACATGTAACTCTGCATCCTGATACCATAAACGCGTCAGTGCAGTGTCGTGGTTAGAAATCAGTACCGGAATCCGGTCCTCCGACGAAGCCAGCTTTGCCGCTAACGCCGCCAGGTTCTCCTGCTCACGCAGGCTGAAGCTGTTGGTGTGATAAGCCGTGAAATTGGCCGTTGCCGACAGCGGCGCATAAGGCGGATCGCAATAGACTACCGAGCCTTTACCGGCATTGGTCAGGGTAACATCGTACGATTCACAGACAAACGTCGCTTTTTGCGCACGCTCGGCAAACCATAACAGTTCTGCTTCCGGAAAGTAGGGTTTGCGATAGCGGCCAAACGGCACGTTGAACTCGCCACGCAGGTTATAGCGACAGAGGCCGTTGTAACAGTGACGGTTCAGATAGAGGAACAACAGCGCGCGCAGGTAGGCGTCGGTGCTGGTGTTAAATTCGGTGCGACGCTGGTAATAACAGATCTCGTTGTTACTTTCCGGCGTAAACAGCAGCTGCGCGTCACGGATGAAATCCGCCGTGCGCGTTTTAACAATGTTATAGAGATTAATCAGGTCACTGTTGATATCAGCCAGATGGTAGCGATCAAATTCAGTGTTCAGAAACACCGAACCCGCGCCAACAAAGGGTTCTACCAGACAGTCGCCTTGCGGCAGATGGCGATGGATCTCTTCTACTAAGGGAAATTTTCCCCCTGCCCATTTCAGGAAAGCGCGATTTTTTTTCATGCTGTCGTGGTTATTACATCTTATTGTGAGGCTGTGGCTGGACCGACAGCAGATCTGCGCTTAAAACGGGGCCAGAAACTGGCCCCACATCCGCTATTGGCTGGCTTCTTTCTTCACCTGGCTTACTGGTTTAACCCACGGGTTCTTCGCACGCACTTCGGCAGGCAGTGAGGCTACCGCGCGTTTGGCATCAGCCGGTGTGGCATAGGAACCACTCACCAGCACGTACCACGACTGACCGTTACGGGTGGTTTTGTAGACGTGATACCCACTCAGATTCTGCTGCTTAGCCCAGGCATTCAGGCTTTCCGCCTTCGATGCACCGCTCAGCTGCAGGGTATAGCTGCCGCCTGGTAATGATTTGCTGGCTGAACTGCTGCCTGCCGCCGCAGTGGCCGGAGCAGAAGGGGCTGGCGTACGTGCTGGCGTGGTATGTGTTTTGCTGTCACGGGTTGCAGGCTTCGAAGCAGTTTTATGCGATGAATCGTGCGCCGGACGGGCAGAAGCGTTTGATTTGTTTGGCGTCTGACGGCCTGCAGGGGCCGTAACCGGATTCGCAGCCGTTCCGGCATTGCCGCTGACCGTGGCAGGGGCTGTTGGCAGTGAACTGCCACCCTGCGTGCCCATCGCGGCACTGTCGACCTGCTGCTGCTGATTACTCAGCGCGCTGTTCAGATCGCCCGGCAGCGTGACACGCTGCTGATTTGCTGGCGTCTCAACAGGGGCGGCCTGCGTAGGCGTTGAAGCCACAGGCGGCATTGAGACGTCGCGCTGCGGGTCAGACGCAGCATTACCGCTGGTCGCCGCGTTATTTTCGCTGGTAGCTGGCGTGGTCTGCCCGCCGGTTGGCGTCGTCTGTCCACCTGACATGGAAGAGGAGCCAGCCAGGTCGATGTTCTTCTCACTGCCGGAACCGCCGCCAGCGGCAGGCGTATTGCCCGCAGTCGCAGGTTTTTTCTCATCCGGGCCATTCAGCGCCGAACCAATACCCAGTACCAGTAACAGCAGAACCAGGATCCCGACACCCATCATGATGCGCTGGCGCGAAACCGGTATTTTGGCTGCGGGAGACGACTTACGAGGGCGCGAGGGACGGCGATCGCTGGCGTCAGGTTTTAACTCATCTTCCGGTTTAAACTCATCCATTTTGCCTCCTCCGTAAAGCGGCATTCCGCACTGCGCACCCTGCGCGCCGCGTCACCACTCAACTGCTTAATCTCAGGATTGCTGACAATCATTAATTGCAGCCAGCACCATATCATGTGCCACGCCACCACGCACTTCAGAGCGGCCAATCGACAGCGGGAGTACCAGCCGCAATTCGCCCGCCAGAACTTTCTTATCGCGCATCATGTGCGGCAGATACATCTCCGCACTCATCGCCTCCGGCCCATGTACCGGCAAACCGGCACGCAGGAACAGAGCAATAATGCGATCCGTCTCCTGCGCCTGGAACTGCCCCAGGCGTTCAGCCGTGCGTGCCGCCATCACCATGCCCGCTGCAATCGCTTCACCGTGCAGCCAGTTGCCATAGCCCATGTGTGCTTCAATCGCATGACCAAAAGTATGGCCCAGATTCAGCAACGCCCGCTGACCGTTTTCACGTTCATCGGCGGCCACGACTTCGGCTTTCAGTTCACAGCAGCGACGAATGCAGTACGCCAGCGCCTGTTCATCCAGCGCCAGCAGGGCATCAAGATTCTGCTCCAGCCACTGGAAAAACGCACCG
Source organism: Pantoea sp. Ft-CA_14 (assembly GCF_024520875.1). Classification (NCBI taxonomy): domain Bacteria; kingdom Pseudomonadati; phylum Pseudomonadota; class Gammaproteobacteria; order Enterobacterales; family Erwiniaceae; genus Pantoea; species Pantoea sp. Ft-CA_14. The sequence goes on from NZ_JALNPM010000016.1 coordinate 68,510, forward strand.
TCGAGGATGATGCCGTACTTAATCACTTCCGCCAGACCCGACGCCAGTTCGCGCGCGGGCAACGTCTGCAGACAGGCAGTATCAATCACCACCGACGCGGGTTGATAAAACGCGCCGATCATGTTTTTGCCCAGCGGATGGTTAACGGCCGTTTTGCCGCCAACCGAAGAGTCGACCTGCGACAGTAAGGTGGTCGGTACCTGAATAAAGCGTACGCCACGCTGATAACTGGCCGCAGCAAAACCGGTAAGATCGCCAATGACGCCGCCGCCTAAGGCGATAAGCGTCGTATCACGACCGTGCGGCTTTTGCAGGAGCGCGGTAAAAACCTGATCCATCACGGCCAGCGTCTTATATTGCTCGCCGTCGGGTAAGATCACCTGATCCACTTTTACACCTGCCGCCGTCAGCAGCGCCGTCAGCTGGTCAAGATAAAGCGGAGCCAGCGTCTGGTTTGTCACCACCATGGCGTTTTCGCCCGCGGTTAGCGGCCAAAAAGAAGCCGGATCGTTAAACAGTCCGGCAGCGATAGTGATGGGGTAACTGCGTTCCCCCAGTGAGACGGTGATCTTCTCCATGATGCCCGATACCTGTTAAGGAGCCTTCGAACGTTGGATCAACTTTTTTCCAACATGTGGATAATCTGATTCGCCACCACTTTCGCACTCTGATCATCTGTGCGAATGGTTACATCGGCGATCTCTTCGTAGAGCGGGTTACGTTCGCCAGCCAGCGCTTCGAGCACTTCACGCGGCGGTGAATCCACCTGCAGCAACGGACGTTTTTTGTCACGTTGGGTGCGCGCCAGTTGCTTCTCGATGGTGGTTTCAAGATAAACCACAACACCGCGGGCGGAGAGACGATTACGCGTTTCCCGGGATTTGACGGAACCACCGCCTGTCGCCAGGACGATGCCTTGCTTTTCGGTCAGTTCGTTAATGATTTTTTCTTCGCGATCGCGAAAGCCAGCTTCGCCTTCGACATCAAAAACCCAGCCCACATCCGCTCCGGTGCGTCGCTCAATTTCCTGATCGGAATCGAAGAACTCCATGTTGAGTTGCTGAGCCAACTGACGGCCAATAGTGCTTTTGCCGGCACCCATCGGCCCAACCAGAAAGATATTGCGTTTCTCTGCCATTTTGTCGGTATTACTAAGAATTCGTTAATGATACCCCGCGTTCAGCATTTGCTGGCGGGACAGGAACTGAGACCTCATGAGCGTTAGCAAGAGTCAGATGAAAAATTATCTCAACACTCAAGGCTGTTTGGCAACCGATTATATTGCCTTCAGCACATCCATTTCTGAATTGGCCTGTGTTCGCGAAACTGTAACGCGCCAGCGCTGCGTCTTTACAACGCTGCGTACAGAGGAGTTTTCTGATCTGTTTGCCGGGATTTACCCAGCATAGACGGTTACACCGTATTGAAAATCGCTAAACCTTGTAAGCTAATTCCTCTCCTGCGTCAACGCAGATGGCCTTAAGGGACGCATTTTCCGTTTTATCCAGCCGTAAGCGCTGCTTCCCTGACCAATCGCGGCGTAATGAAGATCACCAGCTCTCTTTTTTTGCGCTGATCAGATTGCTGGCGAAACAACCCGCCAATCAGCGGCACATTTCCCAGCAGCGGCACCTGATTTTGTCCGCGGGTGCGCTGCTGCTGAAAGATACCGCCTAACGCCAGTGTTTGCCCGTCACTGACCGTGACCTGAGTCTCAATTTCCTGTTTATCGATGGATAATATGTCGCTATCGCCGGTTCTGATGCTGCGACCCGGCATATTCTGACTGATATGGATCTTCAGCTGGATGCGGCCATTGCCGGAAATCGTCGGTGTCACCTCCATACCCAGTACCGCTTCTTTAAACTCAATACTGGTGGCACCGCTGTTTCCTGCCGACACTTCATAAGGAATTTCTGTGCCCTGCTTAATCGAGGCGGTCTGCTGATGTGAGGTAAAGAGGCGCGGACTGGCGATGATTTCAATCTGGTTCTCCTGCTCCAGCGCACTTAACTCCAGATCCAGAAGCTGCCCTCCGATGCGCGCCAGCGCCATTCCCACGCTGATGCCGGGTGAACTCACCGCCAGCGGAACATCCAGCCGGGGATGATGCAGGATATCTGTTACGGCGGCGTCCCCCGCCTGCAATCCCCACTTCACGCCCAGCTCCTGCAGATGCTCCTCGCTGATAGTGACGATGTGGGCTGACAGTTCAATCTGTTCCAGTGGCAGATCCAGCGCCCGTATCCAGCGCTCCGTCTCTTTTAAAGCCGCCGCACTATCGCGCAGTAACAATGCGTTGGTGCGTTTGTCGACCGTCACGCTACCGCGCGGCGTTATCAGCGACTGACGCTCACTCAGCAGGCTGGCATACACCTCGCTGGCGCTGGCATAACGCAATATCACAGCGCGCTGTTGCAAAGGAACCTGCTGCAACTGCGACTGCTGCTCAGCCTCACGTGCCTGCTGCTGAGCCTGCTGCCAGCTTTCCGGATAGACCAGCAGGACATTATCCTGTTCAACCAGCGTCAGCTTTGCCATGCGCGCCACCAGGTTGAGCGCCTGATGCCAGGGCAGGTTATCCAGCCGCAGCGATAACGAACCTTCAACCTCTGGCGCAATCATCAGATTGATCTGCTGATAGTCAGCCAGCGCCTGCAAAATACGCTCTACCGGGGCGTTATCAAAAGTCAGACTGAGAGGTTCCTCATCAGCGGCGTGAACCGGCGGCAGGCAGCTTAGTAGCAGCAGCAGAGTGGTTATCCTTATCATGCGAACGTCCTTTTAAATAAAATGCGGTCTGTTGTGCGTTGCAGCTATTCGGCACCGCTAAGGTGAGGCTGCGGCGGGTCATATCCGCCAGTTGCCAGGGTGCGAATGGAAATGGCTTGCCGGTGCGGGCCGTAATACTCTCTCCCTGCGGGGTCAGCAGCCAGGCATGGAAATGCGCCTCCCGGCCAATAATCCCCTGCAGACGCCAGCCGGTGAGCGGTTCCACTGACGCCTCACAGACGGAACCGGCTACAGGCCGGAACGGATCGCGCGCCAGTACGCCGCCACAGCACAACAGTAAAATCAACAGACTATGGCGCATCGTCAGGTTCCAGCCAGAGTTGAGCCACCAGGTACTGCGGCTGCGCCAGCAGCTGGAAATGCACCGGAAACGGTGCGGAAGCCTGGGCAAGCTCGGCAAAAAGCGACTGGAACGCCGGCCACTGCAGATGCAGCGTCAGCATGCGTGAGGGGGCGTCCGGCTGCCACTCTTCCAGCTGGCTACGGCGTGCCGCCAGGATCTCTTCCACTGCACGGCCCGATGCAGATGCTGATCTCGCGATCTGTATCGACTGCAGCTGCGCCTGCAACTGTGCATTATCGGGGTTCTGACGCCACTGGTGCTGGCGCAGCTGCAGAGTGCGGATCAACTGCAACAGCGTATGCTGTTCAGCAATGAGCGCCTGCTGCTGTGGCCGTAACCACAGGATCCAGGAGAGCAGCAGCAGACCGGATAAGAGTGCGGCGAGCAAGCCATAGCGCGCAATAGCGGCCATCTGCCACCAGCGCTCCCACCATTCACTCACTGTTCACCTCCTGCATCTCTGCCCGCAGTGAAAACCGATAATGGCCATCAGCCTGACGCTTAACCCCGCCCTGCTTCACCAGACCAAACAGGGCCACAGTGGTTAATTGCTGGCGGAACTGTCGGACTGCCGCCATATCCTGTGCCTGCCCCTCCAGTGTCAGACGGTTGTCGCGCTTTTCCAGCCGGGTCAGCCAGGCGGTGTCGGGCAGCAACGCGGGTAAATCGAGCCAGAACTGCTGCCAGGCGGCCAGTTGTGCAGCCTGCTGGCGATGCTTCGCCTGCTGTTTTTGCACGACTGCGAGCTGCTCCAGTAACTGCTTCTGTTGCGCTAACTGCTGCCCAAGGCTTTCCAGCGCCTGCTGCTGCGTCCTGCTCGCCTGCGCCACCTGCTGACGCGTCTGCTGTATCCGCCAGGTTTGCTGCATCACCACCAGTAACAGGGCGCCAGTCGCCAGTGACAGCACGACCAGGCTCTGTCGCCGCTGCTGTTGCCGACGGCGCTGCCGCCAGGGCAGCAGATTAACCGCGACCATCACTCATCTCCGTCGCGCAGCGCCAGCCCGGCCGCCAGCGCAAAAGCGCCCGGATTCTCCGGCAAAGGTGGCTGCTTATAACGAAACAGATCAAAAGGGGAAAACGCGCTAACGTCTGCGGGCAACGGCGTCTGCTCTGCGGTACACCAGGCGACAGAACGCGCCCCGGGAAAGGCCTGCCGTTGCAGTGCCTCCAGCGTGGCGGCTTCGCCTGTGTCAGCAGCGGTGTGCGCATCGCTCCAGAGCCAGCGGTTATCCTGCTGCAGAACCAGCACCGCGTCGTCCTGCAGCGCTGCCTGCCGGGCTAACCGCTTCAGCGCCTCGGTGGTCAGTTCGAACACCTGCGGCTTTAAACCCGCCTGCAACAGGGGTGCCGCCCACTGGTCGATAATCTCCAGCCGCGCTGCCGTGACGCAGAGCTGCCCGCTCTGCACATCCGGCCGGTAATCCAGCGCCAGCGCAGCGGGCTCCAGCGGAAAGAGACGGCGCGCGGCCGCCTGCACGTAGTGCCCCAGCGCGGGCTCCTTCAGCGACTGCGCAGGCAGGGGAAGCTGGCGCTGCAGCACTAGCTGGGCAGGCAATCCGACCCGCAGCGAATAACGGCGTGGTAACCGCTGACGCCAGGTCGTTAAGGCCGCCAGTAATTCAGGCGAAGATTGCAGCACGCCGTTTCTTAACGTATCTTGCGGCAGCCGCTGCTGCCACCAGTGGCGTAGCTGCCAGCCATCACGACGAGGCTGGAGGGCCAGGGCGCAAATCTGCCTATTCTGAATATCCAGCCCAATTTGCCAGGTATGAAAAGCCATACGCGCGATCTCCTTATCGTCCGGGAAAATGGACATATCAAAGCGTCTGGCTTGCCTTTATACTACCGCGCGGTTGTTTATAAACTGCTCAAACGACAACAGATGGGAAATTCCAGGTGAAGTTCGTAAAGTATTTATTGATCCTTGCAGTGTGTTGCATCCTGTTGGGAGCTGGCTCGATTTATGGTTTATACAAATACATAGAGCCACAGCTGCCCGACGTAAACACGCTGAAAGATGTGCGTCTGCAAACCCCTATGCAGGTTTACAGCGCCGATGGCGATCTGATCGCCCAGTATGGCGAAATGCGCCGTATTCCTTTGACTCTGCAGCAAGTGCCACCTGTGATGGTGAAAGCGTTTATTGCGACCGAAGATAGCCGTTTTTATGAGCACCATGGTGTTGATCCGGTGGGTATTTTCCGTGCGGCCAGCGTTGCGCTGGTCTCCGGTCACGCCTCGCAGGGTGCCAGTACTATCACTCAGCAGCTGGCCCGTAACTTCTTCCTGAGCCCGGAACGCACCCTGATGCGTAAAATAAAGGAAGCGTTCCTGGCGATCCGCATTGAGCAGTTGCTGAACAAAGATGAAATCCTTGAGCTCTACCTGAATAAGATCTACCTCGGCTACCGTGCTTATGGCGTCGGCGCAGCCTCACAGGTCTATTTTGGTAAGCCGGTTGACCAGCTGTCGCTGAGTGAGATGGCGATGATTGCCGGTCTGCCGAAAGCCCCTTCCACCTTTAACCCGCTTTACTCGCCGAGTCGTGCCCTGTCGCGCCGCAACGTGGTGCTGGCGCGTATGCTGGATCAGCATTACATCACGCAGCAGCAGTATGATGAGGCGCGTAATACGCCGCTGGTCGCGAAGTATCACGGTCCGGAAATCGCTTTCTCTGCCCCCTATCTCAGCGAGATGGTGCGTCAGGAGATGGTGAAACGCTACGGTGAGAATGCTTACACCGACGGTTACAAGGTCTACACCACCGTGACCCGTCGCCTGCAGGAAGCCGCGCAGACCTCAGTTCGCAATAACGTCATGGCCTACGATATGCGTCATGGCTATCGCGGCCCGACCAGCGTGCTGTGGAAAGTGGGTGAACCGGCCTGGGATCAGACGAAGATTGAGAAAGCGCTGAAGACGCTGCCGGTCTATGGTCCGCTCAATCCGGCAGTCGTAACGGAAGCGCGCAGCGATGAAGCGACCGTGATGCTGAAAGATGGCAGCAATGTGTCGCTGGCATTAGCCGGTGTGCGCTGGGCGCGTCCTTATAAGTCTGACACCGTGCAGGGCCCGACGCCGAAAAGCGTGACGCAGGTATTGCAGGCCGGCCAGCAGATCTGGGTACGCAAAGTGGGTGATGAGTGGTGGCTGGGCCAGGTGCCGGATGTGAACTCGGCGCTGGTCTCGCTGGATCCGAATGATGGTGCGGTGCGCGCGCTGGTAGGCGGCTTTGCCTTTAACCAGAGCATGTTTAACCGTGCGACCCAGGCGCTGCGTCAGGTCGGCTCTAACATCAAGCCTTTCCTCTATACCGCCGCAATGGATCGCGGGCTGACGCTCGCCTCAATCCTTAACGATGTGCCGATTTCACGCTGGGATGCGGGTGCGGGTGCTGACTGGCGTCCCAAGAACTCCCCGCCAACTTACGATGGTCCGATTCGTCTGCGTCAGGGTTTAGGCCAGTCGAAAAACGTGGTGATGGTGCGTGCGATGCGTGCGATGGGCGTGGATTACGCCGCAGAGTATCTGCAGCGCTTTGGTTTCCCGGCTCAGAACATTGTTCATACCGAATCGCTGGCATTAGGTGCGGCCTCGTTTACCCCGTTACAGGTGGTGCGCGGCTACTCCGTGATGGCGAATGGCGGCTTCCTGGTCGATCCTTACTTCATCACCCGGATTGAGAACGAACAGGGCGGCCTCGTATTTGAAGAGAAACCGAAGATCGCCTGCCCGCAGTGCAATCTGCCGGTGATCTACGGCGAGACCAAAAAAGCGCTGGCCCTGAATGAAGAGAGCGTCGAGAACGTTGCAGCCTCAAATAACAACCAGAATCAGGCCGTTCCTCAGCCTGAACTGGAGCAGGTTCCCGCTCAGGCACAACAGGGTGAGCAGCAATATGCACCGCACGTGATCAACACCCCGCTCACCTTCCTGATCAAGAGCGCGCTGAACAGTAACATCTTTGGCGAACCGGGCTGGATGGGAACAGGCTGGCGTGCCGGGCGTGACCTTAAGCGTAATGATATCGGCGGTAAAACCGGTACCACTAACAGCTCGAAAGATGCCTGGTTCTCGGGTTACGGCCCTGGCGTGGTCACCTCAGTCTGGATCGGCTTTGATGATGCGCGCCGCAATCTGGGCCGCAGCACGCTCTCCGGCGCCATTCCCGATCAGATTTCGGGCTATGAAGGCGGTGCTAAGAGCGCACAACCGGCATGGGATGAGTACATGAAGAGTGCGCTGGATGGCGTACCGGTGCAGCCGTTAACACCACCGGATGGCGTGGTCACGGTGACGATCGATCGCAGCACCGGCAAGCTGGCAAATGGAGGGGGTAACACCCGTCAGGAGTACTTCATCAATGGCACCCAGCCAACCGAATATTCGGTTCATGATGTGGGTACCACCATTATGGATAACGGTGAAAGTCACGAGCTGTTCTGATGTGACCCACGAAACCGCACTGTAAAAAAGGCCGACGTCAGTCGGCCTTTTTTATTCAGTCACAGATGATATTCAGTAACTCAGCCGTCCCTGCTTCACCAGCCATTCGCGCGCCATAAACAGCGCACTGACATTACGTGCCTCGCGGAAATCGGGTTCATCCAGCAGCGACATCATATCGCTCAGCGGCCAGCGGTGGACAATCAGCGGCTCCGGCTCATCGCCTTCCAGCTTTTCAGCGTAAAGACCTTCCGCCACCACGATGTTCATTTTGCTGGAAAAGTAGGAGGGTGCCATGGTGAGTTTACCCAGCGTTGTCAGCTGATCGGCACCAAAACCGACCTCTTCTTTCAGTTCGCGAACTGCCGCTTCATTCACGGTTTCACCTGAATCGATCAGCCCCTTGGGGAAACCAAGCTCATAGGTTTCCAGTCCGACGGCATACTCCTGAATCAGGATCAGATGGTCATCAATAATCGGCACAATCATCACCGCCTCACGCTCTGAGGGCTTCATCCGCTCATAAACGCGATGCGCACCATTGCTGAAAGTCAGATCGACCGATTCAATGGTGAATAACCGTGAACGTGCCACGGCGGTGATATTGAGGATGTCAGGTTTTTTTGGAATTTTCATATCAGCCTCAAATTATTTTGCGCCGGCTATCTGGAGCGAATTAGCATACCTAACCACAGGCAATTGTGCGACAGTCAGACAATCACGTTATCGTTACACAGATTACATCGATTGAATAACAGCCTTTGGTTATCAGTTAAGACTAAATTTGCATTAGTCAATATGCTGCGATAAGTTTCAGATAATACCGATATTTAATCCAGTCTGAGCCGGTTACCATTCGGACAAGGCAGGGTTTAACAAATGCTAATCAGATATACGCTGGCACTATTTCATCGGGTGTCTGACTCCTCAGGGTTATATAATCTTCCGGAATGCCTCTTTTATAGTGAGCATAACCGAAAGCGAAAGTTTAAAGTGAAGGCAGCATTTTGGCTGAATTGAGCAGAGCATGAGCACAATCTTGATGATCCTGGCCATAGTGCTGACCTGTTCAATACTGGCAGGCATTGGGTTCTGGTACGCTATGCGGCATCGTCCGCCGTTGGCGAAACCTCTGCCATTTATCAGTCCGCCCTGCCGTAAACTCTCTGCTCAGGAGCGTGAGGCGGTTGATAAGTATGTCGCCGCGCTGGAAAAGCAGCCCCGTACCACGGTGACGACCGATAAGCGCAGCGCGTCCGAACGACTGACGCTGACGGCACAAAGCAACAATGTCTACCCCGTTACCCGTGCGATTACCCGTTACGGACTCTCCACGGACGATCCCCATAAATGGCGCTACTACCTAGATGAAGTTGAAGTTCATCTGCCGCCGCTGTGGGAACAGTACATCGCCGACGAAAACTACGTTGAGTTAATCCGCACCCAATCTATTCCGCTGGTGATCTCGCTGAACGGCCACTCGCTGGTGGATTACGCCGTGGATCAGCAATCGCTGCCGACGCTGATGCGTCCGGTGTCGACCAACGCCTCTATCCGCAAAGCGGAAACGGAAAACGTCGAACTGCTGCAGGTGCGCAAAGAGACGCCGGAAGAGTATCGTCTGTCGCGACCAGATGGCACGCGTGAAGCGGTGCTCATCTCTCTTGCCTTCTTACTCTTCTTCTTCAGCCTGTTAGTCCCCGCAACGCTGATGATCTGGCTGGTGCTGACGGGTGCAGTCATGATTGCCGCCAGCCTGTGGCTGCTCTACCGCATTCCGGGTGAGCGCGGCCTGCGTGACATACACTGCCTGCGCGGCGCGCCAAAGCGCTGGGGCCTGTTCAGCGAATCGAACCAGGAGCAGAGCAATATCACACTGGGGATTATTGACCTCGCCTATCCACCACACTGGCAGCCTTATGTCGCGCACGATCTCGGACAGGTGACGGATGTGGAGATCTACCTTAACCGTCAGGTGGTGCGTCAGGGTCGCTTCCTGTCGCTGCAGGATGAAGTCAAAAACTTCCCTATTCAGCGCTGGCGGAAAAACGTGGTGCTGGCCTGTGGTTCACTGATGGTGCTGACCATGCTGGTCACCTGGATCCCGCTCGGCATGCCGATCAAGCTCAGTCTGGCCTGGGCCAGGGGCACCGACAGCCTGGAGGTCAGCAGCGTCGATAAACTCAGCAGCGTGCCCCTGAATATTGGCGACAACCTCAAAGTGAGCGGTACCGGCATGTGTTCGGTGCCGGACAACTATCAGAGCAACCGAAGTTACGCCTTCATGCCGTTCGACTGCTCGGCGGTCTACTGGAATAACGCCACGCCGTTGCCGCAGCCACAATCGGACATTATTGATAAAGCCGCTGCTCTGCTGGAGACCACCACAAAGCAGCTGCATCCGGAAACCAATACCGATCCTAAACTGAATCCGCAGCTGGCCTCCGCGATTCAGAAGTCCGGCATGATCCTGCTGGATGACTTCTCCGATCTGGTGATGAAAACGCAGGATCTCTGTAATCAGCCACAGGATTGTATGCGCCTGAAAAATGCGCTGGTGAACCTGGGCAATGCCAAAGACTGGGAAGCGCTGATGCGTCGCGCAGATTCCGGCCAGCTAAACGGCATGAATGTGCTGCTGCGGCCGGTCAGTGCTGAAGCCCTGGAAAACCTGGTCAATACCGCTACCTCGACCTTCTTTTTCCGCGAAACCCGTCGTGCAGCAGAAAATCTTAACAGCCCGCCGCCAGGGGGTTTTCTGATCGTCAGCGACGAGGGCCGCCAGCTGGTGAATCAGCCTCAGCCAACCGTGTCGCTGTTTGATCTCGATCCGCCCTCTCAGTGGCGTGAACTGCAACGTATCTCCGCCATGCTGCTGCATACGCCTTTCAGCGCCAGCGGCATCATCACCAGCATTTCAACGGATGCAAACGGCACGCGTCATATCGTGCTGCACAATGAACCGGATGCCATGGCGCAATGGCGCTATCTCGGCACCGTATTGCTGCTGCTGGTGCTGTTAACCTGCAGTGTGATCAATGGGTTACTGGCGCTGCGCCGTATGCACCTTAATCGCCAGCGCATGATCGATATCCAGCACTACTACGACAAGTGCTTCAATCATAACCTCGGCACTTTGCAGAGCGTGCGCCCGATATTCTGAGCCCTGCCCTTCTGTGCTACCCTGTCGCCCGGTTTTTTTACAGGGTGAAACATCCGCATGCTCAACTGGTCTGAGATTGATACCGTGCTGCTCGACATGGATGGCACGCTGCTGGATTTGGCGTTTGATCGCCACTTCTGGCTGGAGCATGTGCCTGAACAACTCAGTCAGCAACGCGGCATCACCCGGGCGGAAGCCGAAGCGATCATCGCGGAAAAGTATCAGGCCGTCGCCCATACGCTAAACTGGTATTGTCTGGATTACTGGGCAGAAGCGCTGGCGCTGGACATCCGTGCCATGACCTGGGCGATGCGCAGCCGGATTGCGCTGCGTGACGATACGCTGCCTTTTTTGCAGGCTCTGCGCCGTGCCGGCAAGTCCACTATCCTGCTGACCAACGCGCATCCTTACAATCTGGACGTCAAACTGGCGCAGACAGGTTTAGCGCCGCACCTTGATTTATTACTTTCCACCCATACCTTTGGGTATCCGAAAGAAGACCAACGTTTATGGCAGGCGGTACAACAGCACACCGGCTTTTCTGCGCCGCGCACGCTGTTTATCGATGATAGCGAAGTGATTCTGGATGCTGCGGCGTCATGGGGCATCGGCGAGTGCTTAGGCGTAAAGAACCCCGATTCGGGTCGTCCTGAGCAAATCTTTCAGCGTCATCGCGCCACCGGCGATTACCGGACGCTGATCTGAGTCAGGAGCAGCAATGAAGAAAGAGAAAAGCAGCGAAGAGGTACGCCTCGACAAGTGGCTGTGGGCCGCGCGCTTTTACAAAACCCGGGCGATTGCGCGGGAGATGATTGAAGGCGGCAAAGTGCATTACAACGGCCAGCGCAGCAAACCCGGCAAGGTGGTAGAGCTGAATGCGGAACTGACACTGCGTCAGGGCAACGATGAACGCACCGTAGTGGTGGCGGACATCAGCGCTCAGCGCCGTCCCGCCAGCGAGGCCCAGCAGCTCTATCGCGAAACCGATGCCAGCATTGAAAAACGCGAAAAAATGGCGCAGGCGCGCAAAATGAATGCGCTGACTATGCCCCATCCCGATCGGCGACCTGACAAAAAAGAGCGTCGCGATTTGATGAAGTTTAAATTATCGGGCGATGAATAACGTCGTCTTAGCTGACGCGCCATCGCCCCGTACCAGTGAGAGAAAAAATATGTCAGCCCAGGATCAACTGCACCGTTATCTGTTTGAAAATGCCGCCGTGCGCGGCGAGCTGGTGAACGTCTCTGACACCTGGCGTGAAACCGTAAAGAACCATGACTATCCGGCACCGGTTAAAACGCTGCTGGGTGAGATGCTGGTCGCCACCAGCCTGCTGACTGCCACGCTGAAGTTTGATGGCGAAATCACCGTGCAATTGCAGGGTGACGGTCCGCTGTCGCTGGCGGTGATCAACGGTAACAACAACCAGGAACTGCGCGGCGTAGCGCGTATCAAAGGCGACATCCCGGACGACAGTACCCTGAAAAGCATGGTGGGCAATGGCTATCTGGTGATCACCATTTCCCCTGAAAAGGGCGAACGTTATCAGGGAGTGGTGGGACTGGAAGGTGAAACTCTGGCGGAGTGCCTGGAAGATTACTTCATGCGCTCAGAGCAGTTGCCAACGCGGCTGTTTATCCGCACCAGCGACAAAGGCGCCGCGGGTATTCTGCTGCAGGTGATGCCTGCGCAGGATACGGAGAAAGAGGTTTTCGACCATCTGGCAACGCTGACCGAAACCATTAAAACGGAAGAGCTGATCGATCTGCCTGCGAATGAAGCGCTGTGGCGTCTCTACCATCAGGAAGAGGTCACCCTCTACGATCCGCAGCCGGTGATCTACAAATGCACCTGCTCGCGTGAGCGCTGTGGCGAAGTACTGACCACGCTGCCGCAGGAAGAGGTGGATGAGATCATCGCGGAAGATGGCAAAATCGACATGCACTGCGACTATTGCGGCTCAAACTACGTGTTTGACGCCGTCGATATCGCCGGTATTCGCAGCCACTCCCTTGAGAATAATAACCAGCTTCACTGATTTATCGGGCGGCTTCTGCCGCCCCTTCCCCGCCGCCAATGCCTATCCCCATAATTTTTCAGACAAATTATCTTTTTTTACTTTCATAACATCTTTTAAACGTTCGAAACATAGCCTTAACGCGCCCTGAGTCGCATTTTTAGATCACTGCCCTTTTTCCCTTAACGCAGAAGAGTAAACTGCGCGCGATCGTGCAAACGCCCGGAAGTCAGAGGCAGATGCCCTGAATTGCCCGGTGATCTTTGCAGGCTGTCGTGACGAAGCGCAGTCGACTGTCAGTGATTTGCCGCACCCGATACAACAGCCGGTGGCACGATCCCAACCTATCTCTGCTTTGCAGAACAGACACCGATTTAAGGAGCAGTAAAATGCGCGTTAACGGCCTGACCTCGCAAGACCTTGCCGCTTTGGGCATCGTGGATACCACGGAAGTGGTTTACAACCCTGATTACGACACGCTTTTTCAGGAAGAGACGCGCCCGGACCTCGAAGGTTTTGCTCGTGGCACCCTGACGCAGAGCGGCGCGATTGCAGTAGACACCGGGATTTTCACCGGGCGATCGCCAAAGGATAAGTACATTGTGCGTGACGACACCACGCGCGATACCCTGTGGTGGAACGACCAGGGCACCGGCAAAAACGACAATCAGCCCCTGTCGCAGGAGACCTGGAACGCGCTGAAAAGCTGCGTCACCCGCCAGCTTTCCGGCAAGCGCCTGTTTGTGGTGGATGCGTTCTGTGGTGCCAATGCCGATTCCCGTCTGAGCGTACGTTTTGTCACCGAAGTGGCCTGGCAGGCACACTTCGTGAAGAACATGTTCATCCAGCCTGACGACGCTGAACTGGCCGAATTCACTCCCGACTTTGTGGTGATGAACGGCGCCAAATGCACCAATCCAGACTGGCAGGCGCAGGGTCTTCACTCTGAAAACTTTGTCGCCTTCAATCTGACTGAACGCATGCAGCTGATTGGCGGAACCTGGTACGGCGGCGAGATGAAGAAAGGTCTGTTCGCCATCATGAACTACCTGCTGCCGCTGAAAGGCATCGCCTCAATGCACTGCTCAGCAAACGTGGGTAAAGCGGGCGATGTGGCGGTCTTCTTTGGCCTCTCGGGCACCGGTAAAACCACACTCTCTACCGATCCTGACCGCCAGCTGATCGGCGATGATGAGCACGGCTGGGACGATGATGGCGTGTTTAACTTCGAGGGCGGTTGTTACGCCAAAACCATTAACCTCTCTGAGCAGGCTGAGCCGGAGATCTACCGCGCCATTCGCCGCAATGCGCTGCTGGAAAATGTGGTGGTTCGCGAAGATGGCAGCGTCGATTACGACGACGGCAGCAAAACCGAAAACACCCGCGTCTCCTATCCGATCAATCACATCGACAATATCGTGCAGCCGGTCTCAAAAGCGGGCCACGCGAAGAAAGTGATTTTCCTGACCGCCGATGCGTTTGGCGTGCTGCCACCGGTTTCACGTCTGACACCGGAGCAGACGCAGTATCATTTCCTGTCAGGTTTCACCGCCAAGCTGGCGGGGACCGAGCGTGGCGTCACTGAGCCGACCCCCACCTTCTCCGCCTGTTTCGGCGCGGCGTTCCTGATGCTGCATCCGACGCAGTATGCGGAAGTGCTGGTGAAACGGATGGAGGCGTCCGGTGCGCAGGCTTATCTGGTCAATACCGGCTGGAACGGCAGCGGCAAACGCATCTCACTGAAGAATACCCGCGCCATTATCAATGCCATTCTGGCGGGTGAGCTGGATAATGCGCCGATGGAAACGCTGCCGATCTTTAATCTGCAGATGCCGGTTACGCTGGGCGAACTGGATAGTGATACGCTCGATCCGCGTCGTAGCTGGGAGAGTGAGGAGAAGTGGACCGCCGCCGCCGAAGGTCTGGCGCAGCGTTTTATTGATAACTTCGACAAGTACACGGATAACGCCGCAGGTGCTGCGCTGGTGAAAGCTGGCCCGCAACGCTAAAAGAAGCGGCGCGGCAATGAAACTGCCGCGCCGTTTTTATCATCCCGACACGCTGTTGCTGCCGTTGTTGTGGCTCAGCGCCATGCTTTCCACTAACGGCAACCAGGCACGAATGCGTAAACCGCCGCGTTCGCTCTCGCCAATCTCCAGCGAGCCCTGATGGGCATCAATGATACGCTGCACGATCGCCAGGCCCAGACCGGTACCGCTGGTGCTGCGGGCGCTGTCGCCGCGCACAAAGGGCTGGAACAGATGCGCCAGCTGATCCGGCTTGATGCCAGGTCCATCATCTTCCACCTGGAACCAGGCACGATGCAGTTCCCGTCCGCTGCTGACCCTGATCCAGCCATTACCGTATCGCGCGGCATTGACCACCAGGTTAGCCAGTGCCCGTTTAATCGA
The DNA here is from genome assembly GCF_024520875.1 of Pantoea sp. Ft-CA_14. Lineage (NCBI taxonomy): Bacteria > Pseudomonadati > Pseudomonadota > Gammaproteobacteria > Enterobacterales > Erwiniaceae > Pantoea > Pantoea sp. Ft-CA_14. The sequence continues at coordinate 83,687 of NZ_JALNPM010000016.1, forward strand.
CAGCGGGTTGATATCCAGCATTAACTCTTCCGGCATCACCGCATTTTCGATCTCACGTTCATAGCCGCTTTCAGCGGCCACCACTTCGCCCAGCACACTGTTAAGGTCGGCGCGCTCAGTCTGCATCTCCTGACCGGTACGCAGGTAGTCGATGAACTGTTCGATAATGGCGTTGCACTCTTCGATATCTTTATTAATCGATTCGGCCAGGTAGCCATCCTGCTCGCTCATCATTTCGGTGGCGAGACGAATACGGGTCAGCGGCGTTCGCAAATCGTGGCTGACGCCCGCCATTAACAGCGTGCGGTCATCCGCCAGCTGCTTCACCCCGGCCGCCATCTGGTTAAAGGCGCGGGTCACCGATCGCACTTCTGACGCGCCATACTCGCGCAGCGGCGGCGGAATAATCCCGCGCCCGACCTGCAGAGCGGCGTGCTCCAGATCCACCAGCGGGCGGTTCTGGATGCGGATAAACAGCCAGGCACCGCCAATCGCCAGCAGCATAATCGCCAGGGTGTAGCGGAACAGCGGCGAGAAGTCGCCCTGATGAATCTCAGTCAGCGGCACCCGCACCCAGATATCGGGCGACAGCCAGGTTTTCAGCCAGACGACGGGCGAGTTTTTGTTAACCTCAACCCGCACATCGGTGGGACCGCCAAGCTGCTGGCCCATCTGCTCGCTCAGGAATTCATAGTGCTGCGCCCATCGTAATCCGCTCTCCTCTGCTGCTGCATTGGTGTAGAGCGAGATCCCCAGTTCGCGGTAGATTTCCCGGCGAAACGCCGGTGGCACTTCCAGCTGCGTGCCATCTTCCAGCTGCAACCGGTCGGTCATCAGCATACGAACTTCGTAAGCGAGCACCTTATTGAACTGTTGCAGGCTGGGAAGAATGGCGAAGTTCAGCACCACCAGATAGGTCGTTACCAGGCTGACAAACAGCAGGGTAACGATCAGCAGCAGGGTGCGGGCAAACGAACTGCGAGGCGAGAAGCGCAGTCGCTTCATGCTTTACTGCCGTCCGGCACAAAGACGTAGCCCAGACCCCAGACGGTCTGGATATAACGCGGATGCGCAGGATCCTCTTCCACCATGCGACGCAGGCGGGAGATCTGGACGTCAATCGAACGTTCCATGGCGCTGTATTCACGGCCACGCGCCAGGTTCATCAGCTTATCGCGAGACAGCGGCTCACGCGGGTGGCTGACCAGTGCTTTCAGCACCGCAAACTCACCGCTGGTCAGTGGCATCGGCTCATCTTCACGGAACATCTCGCGGGTGCCGAGGTTAAGTTTGAACTTACCAAAGGCGATGATCGCCTCTTCCTGCGAAGGCGCGCCTGGCAGTTCATTGGCCTGACGGCGCAGCACCGCACGGATACGCGCCAGCAGCTCACGCGGGTTAAAGGGTTTAGGAATATAGTCGTCAGCGCCGATCTCCAGCCCCACGATACGATCCACCTCTTCGCCCTTGGCGGTCACCATAATAATCGGCATCGGGTTGCTCTGACTGCGCAGACGACGGCAGATAGAGAGACCATCCTCGCCTGGCAACATCAGGTCGAGCACCATCAGATGAAAGGATTCACGGGTTAACAGACGATCCATCTGCTCGGCATTAGCGACACTGCGCACCTGAAAGCCCTGCTCGGTGAGATAGCGTTCAAGCAGTGCACGCAGACGCATATCATCATCGACGACCAGAATTTTGTAGTTCTCTTGCATTTTCAACTCCCAAAGGCGCTATTGCCTGAGCCAACATTGTTAAAAAAAGATGCCTTATAGTGACAGTCATTAATGGTTTATATTCTAGCCAAAATTGTTACAAAGCATATTAAACAGGAGCTTATATTTGATTTAAGGCGATTTCGGGTCAGTTTTAACGCGTCTGGCGCTGCCCGGCCCCTGTTACGGCAAATCTGAAAAAACGGCTCTGTTTCTCTGAATCGCTGGCGTCAGAAGCGGGCCAGTTTTTATTCGATGAACGAATTCAGCAGGTTAGCAGACAATTTGACTTAATGATCAGCCATCATTGTGGATAAGCTCCAGATAATCTACCTCAACAGCAGTCAGGCAGCATAATATTCCAGCAAACCTGCGTAACGCCCCACTCTCCTCTCGGATTAGTTTCAGCGATGCCACCAGCAAGACCAGTTGAAATTAAAGTCCGTTAAATCAATCAGTAAAGCCAACTTTTCGCCTTCTCCGTTTTCAACCAGACTGCTCAGGCAACATTCGATGTCTCAACGGGGATTACACACAATGAAAAAAACAATTTTACTGCTGACCGCGCTGGCATTAAGCAGCGTCACTCCAGCTTATGCTGCCACAGCCACCGGTGAAGCAGCTGGCGCAGCGGCAACCACCACAGCACAAGGTAACTCTAACGCCATCGGTGTTGGCGCAGTCGCAGCCCTGCTGGGCGTTGCGCTGGCCACCATGGGCGGCGGCGGCGGTGACGGTCACAGCACCGGTACATCGACCACCACGGCGACTCACGCCGGTAAATAAGTATCACGACTTCTTTTACAGCTTCAGATTACTGGCTTCAGATTGTTGTTCAGCACCAACCCTTTCGCCGCCGGGGAAGTCAACGTGGGTTTTTAGCCTTTAAAAACCCTTTCCCCGCCCTTTTTTGCCGCGCCCCCTTTGTCTTACACTGTTCTTCTTTGGATCTCTCTGGCCGGTATAGCATGAAAACCCGACTCATTACCCGCGAAGGCTTCGATAAGCTGAAAGCAGAACTCGACTATCTCTGGCGTGAAGAGCGACCGGAAGTGACAAAAAAAGTCACCTGGGCTGCCAGTCTTGGCGATCGCAGTGAAAATGCCGATTATCAGTACAACAAAAAACGGCTGCGTGAAATCGACCGTCGCGTTCGCTATCTGACCAAAAGTCTTGAACAGCTGCGTATCGTTGACTATTCACCCCAGCAGGATGGCAAAGTCTTCTTTGGCGCCTGGGTGGAAATTGAAAACGATGAGGGCGACCTCAAACGCTTCCGCATTGTGGGCTACGATGAGATTTTTGGCCGCAAAGATTACATCTCCATCGACTCGCCCATGGCGCGGGCGCTGCTGAAAAAAGAGGTCGGCGATGCCGCCACCGTCGAGACGCCAGTGGGGCCGGCGCTGTGGTATATCAACGCGATTGACTACCCGCAATAACCCTTCAGATTATCGCTGAAAGCCGTCCGCGTCTCTGGCAATTTTAACCATCAATCCGTATAACTGTCGGCTATTTCTCAACCCGGAAAGCAAGACAATCCTGATGATGAAAGTTCTGAGCCAGATAATTGCCAGTGAGCTCAAGGCGCGTCCAGAGCAAGTTGACGCCGCCGTTCGCCTGCTGGATGAAGGGAATACCGTGCCGTTTATCGCACGCTATCGTAAAGAGGTCACCGGCGGGCTGGATGATACCCAGTTGCGCCAGCTGGAAACCCGCCTCAGCTATCTGCGTGAACTTGAAGAGCGACGCCAGTCGATTCTGAAGTCGATTGACGATCAGGGGAAACTCACTGACGACCTCGCCCGCGCGATCAACACCACCCTCAGCAAAACCGAGCTTGAAGACCTCTACCTGCCCTACAAGCAGAAACGCCGGACGCGTGGACAGATCGCTATCGAAGCGGGTCTGGAGCCGCTGGCGGAGACGCTGTGGCAGGAGCCGTCTCACATTCCTGAGCAGCTTGCCGAACAGTATGTCGATGCCGACAAAGGCGTCGCCGACGTCCGTGCCGCGCTGGATGGTGCCCGCTACATTCTGATGGAGCGTTTCGCTGAAAATGCCGCGCTGCTGGCGAAGGTGCGTAATTACCTGTGGAAAAATGCCCATCTGGTGTCACGCGTGGTCGAAGGCAAAGAGGAAGCGGGTGCGAAGTTCCGCGACTACTTTGATCACCATGAAGCGCTGAGCGGCGTGCCGTCGCACCGTGCGCTGGCGATGCTGCGTGGCCGCAACGAAGGCGTGCTGCAACTGTCGCTGAATGCCGATCCACAGTTTGATGAAGCACCGCGTGAAAGCCACGGCGAAACGCTGATTGCTGAGCACCTGAACCTGCGCCTGAATAACGCTCCTGCCGACAGCTGGCGTAAAGCGGTGGTGAGCTGGACGTGGCGCATCAAGGTGATGCTGCATCTGGAAACGGAGCTGATGGGCACGGTGCGCGAACGCGCAGAAGATGAAGCGATTAACGTCTTTGCCCGCAACCTGCACGATCTGCTGATGGCCGCTCCCGCCGGTATGCGCGCCACCATGGGGCTGGATCCGGGCCTGCGCACCGGCGTCAAAGTGGCGGTGGTCGATGCCACCGGCAAGGTCGTCGCGACCGATACCGTCTATCCGCATACCGGCCAGACCGCGAAAGCCGCGGCCGCCGTAGCGGCACTCTGCATTAAGCATCAGGTTGAGCTGGTGGCGATTGGCAACGGCACCGCTTCACGTGAAACTGAGCGCTTCTTCCTGGATCTGCAGCAGCAGTTCCCGCAGGTCACGGCGCAAAAAGTGATTGTCAGTGAAGCTGGCGCATCTGTCTATTCGGCCTCTGAACTGGCGGCGCTGGAGTTCCCGGATCTCGATGTTTCGCTGCGCGGCGCGGTGTCGATTGCCCGACGTTTGCAGGATCCGCTGGCTGAGCTGGTGAAAATCGACCCGAAATCGATCGGTGTGGGTCAGTATCAGCATGACGTCAGTCAGAGCCAGCTGGCGAAGAAACTCGACGCGGTAGTGGAAGATTGCGTGAACGCCGTCGGCGTTGACCTCAACACCGCCTCGGTGCCGCTGCTGACCCGCGTGGCGGGCCTGACGCGCATGATGGCGCAGAATATTGTCGGCTGGCGTGATGAGCATGGCCGCTTCCAGAACCGTCAGCAGTTGCTGAAAGTGAGCCGCCTTGGGCCAAAAGCCTTTGAGCAGTGTGCGGGCTTCCTGCGCATCAACCATGGCGATAACCCGCTGGATGCCTCAACTGTGCATCCGGAAGCCTACCCGGTGGTGGAGCGCATCCTGGCCGCCACCGAGCAGGCACTGAGCGATCTGATGGGCAACGCAGGCAGCCTGCGTAATCTCAGTGCCCGCGATTTCATTGATGAACGTTTTGGTCTGCCGACCGTCACCGACATCATGAAAGAGCTTGAGAAGCCGGGCCGCGATCCGCGTCCTGAGTTTAAAACCGCACAGTTCGCTGAAGGCGTAGAGACGCTGAACGATCTGACGCCGGGCATGATCCTCGAAGGTGCCGTCACTAACGTGACCAACTTCGGTGCATTTGTGGATATCGGCGTGCATCAGGATGGCCTGGTGCATATCTCTTCGCTCTCCGATCGCTTCGTGGAAGATCCGCATCAGGTGGTGAAAGCGGGCGATATCGTCAAAGTGAAAGTGATGGAGGTCGATCTCCAGCGCAAGCGTATTGCTCTGACCATGCGTCTTGATGAGCAGCCAGGCGAAGGCAATGCCCGTGGTGGCGCGAAGAACGCTGCTCCGCGCGAGGAGAAACGTCAGAACACCGCGAAAGGTCGTCCGCGTCCGGTCAGCTCGTCAGCAGGTAACAGTGCGATGGGTGATGCGCTGGCTGCGGCTTTCGGTAAAAAACGCTAAGCTTTTCAGGGGGCCACTGCCTGGCCCCCACTTCACGCCCTTCTCCCCGGTTGAAAATCCCCGCCATCGCGCTACGCTAAAAAGACGCCTGTCATAAAAACAACACCTGCTGTGGCACCCAATTCACGATGGAAACGATCACCGATCTGATTGATAAGATTTATGCTGGCACATTTCCGGAGGCGACCTTTGCGCGCCTGCTGGCTGACATCGCCACCGCCCGCGAGGCCATTAAGCTGCCGCGCAAGGCACACTGGGATGAGCAGGATGTGGTGCTGATCACCTATGCCGATCAGTTTCGCGAAGCCGATAAACCCACGCTCAGCACCTTTTCCCGGTTCTATCAGCAGCACCTGCAATCCACGTTTCCGCTGGTTCACCTGCTGCCCTTTTTCCCCTGGTCGTCCGATGACGGCTTTTCGGTGATTGATTACCATCAGGTCGATCCGCTGTGCGGCGACTGGCAGGACATTGCGCGGCTGCATCAGGAAACCCGGCTGATGTTCGATTTTGTCTGCAACCATATGTCGGCACACAGCGCCTGGTTCAGCCACTTCCTGGCGCAGGATCCCGGCTGGGACGATTTCTTTATCAGTATGCCGCCCGCCACCGATCTCAGCGCCGTGACGCGTCCGCGCACCTCGCCGCTGCTGACGCCGTTTAAAATGGCGGATGGCGAAACCCGCTTTATCTGGACCACCTTTAGCGCTGACCAGATCGACCTCAACTTTGCCAATCCTGAGGTGCTGCTGCGCATGGTCAATGTGCTGCTCGATTACCTGAAACGCGGCGCTGACTATGTGCGTCTCGATGCGGTCGGCTACATGTGGAAAACGCCCGGCACGCGCTGTATTCATCTGGAAAAGACTCATCAGCTGGTGAAGCTGTTTCGCGCTATTGCCGACCAGGTTGCGCCTGGCACGGTGATTATCACCGAGACTAACGTGCCGCATCAGGACAACATCAGCTATCTGGGCAACGGGCACGATGAGGCGCAGATGGTCTATCAGTTTTCGTTGCCGCCACTGGTGCTGCATGCGATTCACACCGGCTCGGCGCGCGCACTGCGGCAGTGGGCGAGCGCTCTGGATCTCAGCAGCAACGACACCACCTTTTTCAACTTTCTGGCGTCACACGACGGCATCGGCCTTAATCCGGCGCGCGGCATTTTGTCTGAAGTGGAGATTGTGGCGCTGGTGCGCGATCTGGCGCTGGAAGGCGCGCTGGTCTCCTATAAAAACAACCCTGACGGCACCACCAGCCCCTATGAAATCAACGTCACCTATCTGGATGCGCTCAACCGTGAAGATGACGATGACGCCACGCGGCTGAAACGTTTTTTGCTGGCCCATGCGATTCTGCTGGTCTTTCCCGGCGTGCCTGCCATCTATATCCAGAGCATTCTGGGTGGTCGTAACCATTACGATGGCGTGCGCGCCGCCGGACACAACCGGGCGATTAATCGGCAGAAGTATGATTTACAGCAGATTGAGGGAGATCTGGCGGGCGGTAACTGGCTGCGCCAGCAGGTCTATACCCGGCTCGGCCAGCTGATTCAGCTGCGTCGTCGCCAGCCTGCGTTTCACCCGGATAATCCGATGACGCTTTATGAGAGCGAAAACGCCGTGCTGGTGCTCAGACGTCATCAGCCAGAAAGCGGCGACGGGCTGCTGTGCGTATTTAATCTCAGTGGACGGTCAGTGGAGACGCAATTACCGGTGGCGCATACGTTGCAGGATGTGGTGAGCGGAGAGAAAATTGATGGCACCCAGCCGGTTAAGCTGGATGCCTGGCAGTTCATGTGGCTACGTTAATTACTTGTAGACTTCAGCCGTTGCGCTGAATTTACCGTGTTCGCGACCCGCGATCACCAGGTAATATTTACCGCCTTTTTCGTCAGCGAGCTGCGACAGCACTTTTTTAGCATCCATTGGCGAGGTGGTTTCCGCCGTGGTGTTAACGGTGCCGATCTTCTGCAGGTTCATTGTCTTAACTTCTTCTTTGGTGACTTCTTTCGCTGCCATCGCAGAAAATGAAATCGCGCCCATCATCATTGAAGCCACAACCCATTTAAAAACCTTCATTATGTTTACCCTCATTCATGATCCATTGTGAGATGTAAGCAGCCGCTAAACGCGTAAGGCAGTATGGAACGGCATAGTCATTTCCATGACTAATCACATAAAATTGCAACGGCCTCGCTCACAGAGAGAAGTATTGCTGCTGTCTGCGATTTTGCCAGTTCAAAGCGTCATTATCACGGCAGATTACTGATAAAATTAACAATATGCTGGCAAAAGCGCTCAGGATGGGAAATAAAAGGCGCATGTGCGGCTTTCTCGATAACCACTGAAGGCGATGCTGGCAACATTTCATCTATCTCCGCCGCAATCCGGCGCGGCACCAGTCCATCTAACGCGCCATAGAGTCGCAGGAACGGCAGCGTAATCTGCGGTAACGCGTCGCGCAGATCGACCTGGCGCAGAATCTCCAGTCCGCCATCCAGCACCGCCACCTCCGGCATCGGCTGCGACAGCACCACCTCTTTCAGCTGCCGCGCATCGGCGCGAGCCGTTTCGGTACCCAGCGTCTGCAGCGCCAGAAAGCGCTCCACCGTGCGCTGGAAATCGTTGCTGAGCATCTGCTGAAAGTTCTGCAGCGTCTCCGGTTTAATGCCGGGCCAGCTCTCTGTGGCGGTGAAACAGGGCGACGAGGCAACGGTGATCAATGCAGCCAGTTTTTCTGGCGCACTCAGCGCCAGCTGCGTCGCCACCAGTCCGCCCAGCGACCAGCCCACCACAATCGACTGCGGTGGCAGCGCAGGCAGCAATTGCGCTGCCATCTGCTCCAGCGTCAGCGCACCGAAATGCTGGCTGCGGCCATAGCCGGGCAGATCGACCAGATGCAGGCGATAGTGCGCACTGAGTCGCGGAATGATGCTTTGCCAGACTTCGGCATTCAGTCCCCATCCGTGCAGCAGCACAAGATCGCGTTTTCCTTCTCCGCAGGTGTGCCAGTAGAGCGACGTCATCAGTTACTATCCCGAAAATGATAAGGAGGTCGCTATGCTAGCAATGCCCGCCCTGTGTTGGCTATGCCAGATGCCGTTGCGGATAGCCCGGCATGGCATCTGCAGCTTATGTCTGCGCGGATTACCGCCGTTACCGCTGCTCTGTCCACGCTGCGGATTGCCGGCAGGTTCAGCAAAGGTCGCCTGCGGCCGCTGCCAGCTTAAACCGCCCGCCTGGCAGGCGCTGGTCTGCGTCAATGACTATTGTCCGCCGTTCAGCCAGTGGGTTAACCAGCTTAAATTTTCTCACATAACCGCACTCAGGGTGATGCTGGCGCGGCTGCTTTTGCTAAGCTGGCTTAATGTTTACCGGCGTGGCAGTGTGCCGCGTCCCAATCTGCTGCTGCCGGTTCCGCTGCATCGGCGACGACGCTGGCAGCGTGGCTTTAATCAGACGGTACTGCTGGCCGCACCGCTGGCGCACTGGCTGGGATGTGAATGGCGCGAAGATCTTTCCCGCAAGCGCGGGGGCGCATTACAGCATCAGCTCAGCGCCCGCCAGCGCCGCACCAACTTACGGGGTGCTTTCTGCCTTGAAATGGTGGTGCAGGGACGCCATATCGCTCTGCTGGATGACGTCATTACCACCGGCAGTACGGTAGATGAAATCAGCCGCCTGTTAATGGCCCAGGGTGCCGCCAGCGTGCAGGTCTGGTGCCTGTGCCGTACCTTGTAGAGCGTCTTTGATGGGCGTATTATAACCAACTAAATTAGTCAACTATTGAGCAATCGACATGATCCGAATTACTGACTCTGCCCAGGAACATTTTTCTAAACTGCTATCCAAACAAGAAGATGGCACCCAGATTCGCGTATTCGTGATTAACCCGGGTACGCCAACAGCCGAGTGTGGCGTCTCTTACTGTCCGCCCGATGCCGTTGAAGCTACTGACACCGAACTGAAGTTCGAAAAGCTCTCTGCTTACGTTGATGAACTGAGCAAGCCGTATCTGGAAGATGCTGAAATTGACTTCGTTACCGACAACCTCGGTTCGCAGCTGACGCTGAAAGCGCCGAATGCCAAAATGCGTAAAGTCTCTGATGATGCGCCCATGGTTGAGCGCGTTGAGTATCTGCTTCAGGCGCAGATCAACCCACAGCTGGCCGGCCATGGCGGTCGCGTGTCGCTGATGGAGATCACCGATGAGGGCTACGCCATTCTGCAGTTTGGCGGCGGCTGTAACGGCTGTTCGATGATCGACGTGACCCTCAAAGATGGTATCGAGAAAGAGCTGCTGGCCGCCTTCCCGGAACTCAAAGGCGTGCGGGATATTACTGAGCATCAGCGCGGTGAACACTCGTTCTACTGATGATTAAGCGCGGCAGCCTGGCTGCCGCGCTTCTGTTATTGCCCTTTCTGTCCTGACTGACGCTGCTGGCTGACCACCTTCAGCAGTGCATTCACTTCCTTGTCCGCAAAGATCTCCTCCAGCGTTTTGCTCAGCTTGCGTCGCCAGTTAGGGTACTGATCCACCGTGCCCGGGACGTTGACCGGCGTGGTCATGCCAAGCCAGTCCTCAGGCTGCAGGCCAAGCAGCGCACTGTCGGTATCCGCCAGGAAGCGATGTATTGCCCGATTCAGCGCAGGCGTCATGGTGAGCTTCTCTGCCTTCTTCTGGCTGCGTGCCGGTAAGGCGCCCGCCTGATGAAGCGCATCCAGCAGCGCCTGCTTCTGCGCGGCGCGCTGCTGATGTAACGCTTTCACTGCATCGCCCGGATAGAGGCCAATCTTCTCACCCAGCGCCAGGTCGCCCTGCTCCCAGAAGCCGGTCAGCGTAGGCAGATCGTGCGTACTGGCGCTGGCGATCGACTGGCGCGGATAGTCCTGCGGCGCGCGATAGCGCTCATCCTTCTCCTGCTCAAACCAGAGCACCTTCCATGAAAAGACGCCACTTTTACGCAGCAGGCTGACAATCTCCTGGGGCACGGTGCCCAGGTCTTCGCCAATCACCATGCAGCGCAGCCGGTGGCTCTCCAGCGCCAGGATGCCCAACAGATCGTTGACCGGATAGGCCACATAGGCGCCTTTATCCGCCGTCTCCCCGGCAGGCACCCACCACAGACGCAGCAGTGACATCACGTGATCGATGCGCAACGCGCCGCAGTCGCGCATATTGGCGCGCAGCATGTCGATAAATGGCTGGTAGCCGCGCGCCTTCATTACATGCGGATCCATCGGCGGTAAGCCCCAGTTTTGTCCCAGCGGACCGAGACGGTCAGGCGGCGCACCCACCGAGGCCTTGAGGCGGTAAAGCTCCGGGTCGTGCCAGGTTTCCGCGCTGCCTTCCGCCACGCCCACTGCCAGGTCACGATAGAGTCCGACGCTCATGCCCAGCGCCTGACTGTGCGTCCAGCAGCCAGAGAACTGCTGCTGCGCCAGCCATTGCAGCCATTGCCAGAAGGCGATCTCCTCTTCATGCTGTGCACACCACTGCTGCACCTCCGGCAACTGGCTGTTGCGCCACCCTTCCGGCCACGCAGGCCAGCCGCCCTGCTGCGCCTTGTCTGCCCGCCGCTCCAGCTGTATGCCGTCGTAGGCGGCCTGATAACGCAGGCTGTCGCCGCCTTCATGCACAAAGGCCGCCCAGGATTGATGCTCTTCGCTCTGGCTGTCTCGCGTCTGAAAGTGTGCCCAGGCGTGCCGCAGCGCAGCGAGCTTAAGCGCCATTACGGCCTCGTAGTCAACCAGCTCCGCCTCACGCGCTTTGGTCAGCGCCTTCCGGGTTCTGGCGCTTTTCCACCACTTCTGTGCCGCCGCGCTTTGCTGAAAATCGGCTACCTGACTGACGTCGATATAGATTACGTTCAGCCAGCGGCGCGACGACGGGCTATACGGACTGGCGAAACCGGCGCTGGCGGGATAGAGCGCATGCAGCGGATTCAGCCCGACGAAATCGCCACCGCGCTCAGCCAGCTGCACCAGCAGCTGGTCGAGATCGCCGAAGTCGCCGATGCCCCAGTTTTGTTCAGAGCGCACGGTGTAGAGCTGCACCAGCGCACCCCAGCGTTTTTCCCCCGCTTCCAGCGCCGGAGGCAGATAGCAGCGGCGCGGCGCGACGATAATCCGCGTCTGCCAGCTTTTTTTGCCCTTACTGAGTGTGAGCTGGTGGTACCCCTGCGCCAGCGGACCAGGCAGTGTAAAAGGCTCACAGGCGGTTAACTCGCCGCTGTGCTGTTTGCCGTTTTCAGTCTGCAACTGCCAGCGGTAAACGCCGCTGCCTTGTGGCGTCAGCTGTCGCTTGCCACTGCCGCTGAACACCGCGACCGGCGGCAGCGGCGATTTTTTTGCGTCCTGCGGATCGTCCATCACCGCCAGCAGCGCCTGCAGGGTCTCATCGCTGATCGCCTCTTTCTCGCCATTGACGTTGATGTAGTCCAGTGAAATTCCCGCGGCACGGGCGGCCTGACCGAGTGAATGTTGCTTCATTGCTGCTCCTTAGCGCGGTGCCTGCCAGATACGTTGCTGATAGTCACGAATTGACCGGTCCGAACTGAACATGCCGGTTCGTGCCGTATTGAGGATGGCGGCGCGGGTCCAGCCTTCCGGGTCGCGCCACAGGGCTTCCACCCGTTGCTGCGCCTCGATGTAGGCCTGGAAGTCGGCCAGCACCAGCCAGGGATCGCCATGTTTCGTCAGGCTCTCCAGCATCAGGTCAAACGCATGTTTATCCCCGTTGCTGAATTTGCCCTTCTCCAGCGATTTCAGTAGATCGTCCAGCGGCTTGTTCTGCTTACGCACCTTTTTCGGGTTATAGCCTTTCGCCTTGAGCGCTTTGACCTCATCCACGGTGTGACCGAAGATAAAGATATTCTCCTCACCCACCTGTTCGGCAATCTCGACATTGGCGCCATCCAGCGTGCCAATCGTCAGCGCACCGTTCAATGCCAGCTTCATGTTGCCGGTGCCGGAGGCTTCATACCCGGCGGTGGAGATCTGCTCTGAGAGATCGGCCGCCGGGATCATCAGTTCGGCCACGGTGATGCGGTAGTCCGGGATAAACACCACTTTAAGTCGGTCGCCGACCCGTGGATCGTTGTTCACCACCTCCGCCACCTTGTTAATGGCGTAAATGATATTTTTGGCGAGGTAATAACCCGGCGCGGCTTTGGCCCCGAACAGGAACACCCGTGGCGTAAAGGTGACATCCTCCGGGTTATGACAGAGCTTCTGATAGCAGTAGAGGATATGCAGCAGGCTGAGGTGCTGGCGCTTGTACTCATGCAGCCGTTTGATCTGCACATCGAACAGCGCGGCCGGGTTCACGATAATCCCCGTGTGGCGGGCGATATACTCTGTGAGCTGCGCTTTATTCTGCTGTTTGATGCTGCGATAGCGCTGACGAAACGCCTGATCGTCGGCATAGGCCTCCAGACCGCTTAACGCCTCAAGGTTATTGGCCCACTCGGTTTTCAGCGTCTCATCAATCAGCCCGGCCAGCGCCGGATTACACTGCTTCAGCCAGCGGCGTGGCGTGATGCCGTTGGTGACGTTGTGGAGTTTCTGCGGCCAGAGCTGGTGATATTCCGGGAAAAGATCGCTGACCACCAGGCTTGAGTGCAGCGCCGCCACGCCGTTGACCGCAAACCCGCTGACGACGCAGAGATTCGCCATCCGCACCTGACCGTCAGCGACCACCGCCAGCTTGTGCCACATCGCTTTGTCATCCGGCCAGCGCTGCTTCACCTGCTTTTTCAGCCGCTGGTTGATCTCTTTGATGATCAGCATATGGCGCGGCAGCAGACTGCGCATCAGCTTCTCATCCCAGCGCTCCAGCGCCTCCGGCATCAGCGTGTGATTGGTGTAAGCAAACAACCGGCTGGTGATCTGCCACGCCTCATCCCAGCTCAGCTGATGCTCATCCAGCAGCACGCGCAGCATCTCCGGGATGGCGATGGTGGGATGTGTATCGTTAAGCTGAATCACTTCGAAGTCAGGCAGGCTGTGAATACTGCGTCCCGCCAGATGGTGACGACGCAGGATATCCGCCACCGCACAGGCGCACTGGAAATATTGCTGCATCAGGCGCAGCCGCTTGCCGGCCTGATGGTTGTCATTGGGATAGAGCACTTTGGTCAGTTTTGCCGCCTCGATGCCCGGCTGCTCCGCCTGCAGAAAATTGCCGTCATTAAACGCCGTGAGATCAAAAGGATGCGCACTCACGGCCTGCCACAGACGCAGCGGCAGCGTCACGCCGTTGCGGTAGCCGGTCACCGGCAAATCCCAGGCCTCGCCGCGCAGCGTAAAATCGGGCAGCCAGCGTACGCCGCCGTTTTCCTGCTTTTCTACCCGGCCCCCCATCGCGACTTCCACATCCAGCGCCGCGTTGTGGCGGAACCAGGGATAGCGCTCACGCTGCCAGTCATCGGGCGCTTCAATCTGCTGACCATCATCGAAAGACTGGCGGAACAGGCCATACTGGTAGTTCAGTCCGTGGCCGGTGGCGGACTGCCCCACCGTTGCCATCGAATCCATGTAGCAGGCGGCCAGTCGTCCCAGCCCGCCGTTGCCCAGCGCCGGATCGACCTCCTGCTCCAGCAGTTCCGTTAAATCGAACTCGTGCTCAGCCAGCGCCGCTTTGACGTCGTTATACCAGCCGAGATTGAGCAGGTTGTTGCCGGTCAGACGGCCAATCAGAAACTCCATCGAGAGGTAATTAACGTGACGCTGCTGCACAGCCGGACGCGGTGCCGGTTGTGCGTCCAGTAGCTCCGCCAGCGCCGCGCTGACCGCCTGCCACGCCTGGTGCGGGGTCATCTGCTGGGCGGAACGGAGACTTAACTGTTGCCACTGGCGGGTAAAGGCGGCATTAAAACGGGCTTTATTAAATTTTTGCTGCGGCATATCACTCCCTTCTGTTACGCAATGAGGTGAAGCAAAAATAGAAAGCGCACGGGCTGGCAACCGGGTGCCAGCAACCGTTAAGTAAAGACGGGAGTGAGGAAAAAAGCGACAGCAATCAAAGAAAAACGCCAGCCGGGAGGCTGGCGTGGCAGGAATCAGCAGAGTTCGAGGTGAACCTCATGCTGCTCAATCACCTTCATTACGCTGGCAGGCGGCGTTTTGTCCGTGTAGAGGTAGTCAAGCAGACTCATGTTGCCGAGGTTGACCATCGCGTTACGGCCAAACTTCGAGTGATCCACCACCAGCATCACGCAGCGTGAATTTTCGATGATGGCGCGCTTGGTGCGGACTTCGTGATAGTCAAACTCCAGCAGCGAACCATCCATATCGATGCCGCTGATCCCCAGAATGCCGTAGTCGAGCCGGAACTGAGAAATAAAGTCGAGCGTCGCTTCACCCATTACCGCGCCATCACGGGTCCGCACTTCACCGCCCGCGATAATGACCCGGAAATCGGGTTTATCCATCAGCAGCATGGCGACGTTAAGGTTATTGGTGACCACGCGCAAATCGCTGTGGTTGAGCAGCGCATGCGCCACCGCTTCCGGCGTGGTGCCGATATCGATAAACAGCGTGGCACCATCCGGGATCTGGCTGGCCACGCGCTGGGCAATCCGCGCTTTTTCCGCTGACCACATCATTTTACGGTCGTGCCAGGCGGTATTCTCAGAGCTGGAGGGAAGCGCCGCGCCGCCGTGGTGACGCTGAATTTTGTTCTGATCGGCCAGATCGTTGAGATCGCGACGAATGGTTTGCGGGCTGACCTCAAAATGATCCACCAGCTCCTCAGTACTGACATATCCCTGACGACGGACTAAATCGATAATCGCGTCATGACGTTGCGTCTGCTTCACGTTCCTCTCCTGTTAACCCGCATAATCCTGTCTAACGACGCGTGACTTTACGCGTATCCACCAGCGCCATCGCCAGTCCGACCACCAGACCGGCGACGTGCGCCGCGTTGGCAATAGCCAGACCAAAGACACCAAACCAGCCAATCACCAGCCAGACCAGCGCAAAACCGATCAATCCCCGTTCAAGATAGACGCCGCTGTCGGGATCGCGCTCCCCGCGCAGCCAGCAGTAACCCATCAGGGCATAGACCACGCCCGACAGGCCACCAAACCAGATGCCGCTGAACTTCGCCTGCAGCCAGCCGCTGAGCAGAGCCGAAATCAGCAGGATGACAAAGAGTTTGCCGCTGCCAAGTCGCTTCTCAACCGCGCCGCCCAGATACCACCACCACATCAGATTAAACAGAATGTGCAGCAGTGAAAAGTGCAGCAGCGCATGGCTGAACCAGCGCCAGACCTGAAGATGCTGATCGGCATCCGGCCAGGAGAGCCAGGCCATCACGGTGCGATCGCCCATGACCTGCATCAGAATAAATATCGCGATACAGAGCACCATCAGCGTCATGGTCAGCGGACCGGCACGCTCACGGATATTCGCCCAGATATTGCTGCGCTCATAGCGCAGGCCACTGTCAGTTTTTCCGCTGTGCCAGCTGGCGGCCTGATAACGCGGATGGTTAGGGTCGTGCAAAAACTGCTGAAGTTCGTTTTCGACCAGTGAAATCTTGCTCTCATCATCCAGCATGATGACGTAGTGATTTTCATGCTCAATACGCAGCGTGATGCCCCGCGTCGCCATGTAGTCAACAAAGGCCTGCGCCATGCGGGGCTGATTAAATTGAGTAATGCGCATCAGTAACTCTCCATGTGACGAGCGGCAATCTATTCGCTGCCGAGGGCAACCTGCTGAGGAAAGGCAGCACGCCAGGCATCAAAGCCGCCATCAATGCTGTACGCCGCGCTGAAGCCCTGTCCCAGCAGATATTGTGCCGCGCTTTTGCTGCTGTTGCCGTGATAGCACATCACCAGCACCGGCAGGCTGTGATCGGCGCCGCTGACAAAATCGCTGAGGTTGCTGTTGGTCAGATGCAACGCACCGGCCGCATGACCCAGGGCATAACTTTGCGGATCGCGGATATCTACCAGCAGCGCACCCTGCGCCAGACGCGCCTGCGCCTGCTGCACATCAATACATTCGAACGTTTCCATGGGATCTCTCATAACAGCGTCACAATAGCGCGTAGTGTAACCCGAGAATCGACGCCGATAACCTGACAATCGTTACGGCTATCGGTTTTTTTGGTGGGCAGAATGTTAGCTATATCACGCAAAAATGTTTTTACCTGGTTAAAAGCTGGCGTCAATGTTGGTTTGCGATTATGATTATGCTCGAAAACGAACATTAGTGAACTATTCCGAACATCGGAGGAGATGACGTGGAAACCAAAGACCTGATCGTGATCGGCGGCGGCATCAACGGTGCCGGCATTGCAGCAG
Organism: Pantoea sp. Ft-CA_14; assembly: GCF_024520875.1. Classification (NCBI taxonomy): domain Bacteria; kingdom Pseudomonadati; phylum Pseudomonadota; class Gammaproteobacteria; order Enterobacterales; family Erwiniaceae; genus Pantoea; species Pantoea sp. Ft-CA_14. The sequence goes on from NZ_JALNPM010000016.1 coordinate 100,604, forward strand.
ATGCTGCAGGACGCGGACTGTCGGTGTTAATGCTGGAGGCGCGGGATCTGGCTTGCGCGACCTCCTCTGCCAGTTCAAAACTGATTCACGGCGGCTTGCGCTACCTTGAACATTACGAATTCCGTCTGGTCAGTGAAGCACTGGCCGAGCGTGAAGTGCTGCTGAAAATGGCTCCGCATCTGGCGTTCCCGATGCGCTTCCGTCTGCCGCACCGTCCGCATCTGCGTCCGGCGTGGATGATTCGCACCGGCCTGTTTATGTATGACCATCTTGGCAAGCGTACCAGTCTGCCAGGCAGTAAAAGTTTGCGATTTGGCGCGGATTCGGCCCTGAAGCCGGAAATTACGCGCGGATTCGAATATTCTGACTGCTGGGTCGATGATGCCCGCATGGTGGTACTGAACGCACAGGAAGTCGTGAAGCGTGGCGGCGAAGTCCGTACCCGCACCCGCGTGACCCGTGCCTGGCGTGAAGGCGGCCTGTGGAAGGTCGAAGCGGAAGATGTCGACAGCGGTAAAACCTTTACCTGGCAGGCGAAAGGCCTGGTCAATGCTGCCGGCCCGTGGGTCAAACAGCTGTTCGACGACAGCCTGAAGCTGAAATCACCTTACGGTATTCGCCTGATCAAGGGCAGCCACATCGTGGTGCCACGCGTCCATACCGAAAAGCAGGCTTACATTCTGCAGAACGAAGATAACCGCATCGTGTTTGTCATCCCGTGGATGGATGAGTTCTCTATCATCGGTACCACCGACGTCGAGTACAAAGGCGATCCGAAAAACGTCAATATTGATGACAGCGAGACCGACTATCTGCTGAAAGTGTTCAACGGACACTTTAAAAAGCAGCTGACCGCTGACGATATCGTCTGGTCCTATTCCGGTGTCCGTCCGCTGTGTGATGACGAATCCGATTCGCCACAGGCGATAACCCGTGATTACACCCTGGATGTGCGCGACGATAATGGTCAGGCTCCGCTGCTGTCGGTGTTTGGCGGCAAGCTGACCACCTACCGTAAGCTGGCAGAACATGCGCTGGAGAAACTGGCGAAGTACTACCCGAACGCGGGCCCGGCATGGACGAAGAACTGCGTGTTGCCAGGCGGAAATATCTCCGGCACCCGTGAAGATTATGCGGCCAGCCTGCGTCGTCGCTATCCGTTTATCAGTGAAAATATGGCGCGCCACTTCTCGCGCACCTACGGCAGCAGCACTGAAACCCTGCTGGCTGGCGCGAAAAGCCTGGACGATCTGGGCGAGAACTTCGGTCACGAGTTTTACGAAGCAGAATTACGCTACCTGGTGCAGCATGAGTGGGTGCGTGAGCTGGATGATGCTATCTGGCGTCGTACCAAACAGGGCATGTGGCTGACCAAAGAGCAGCAGGCGCGAGTCACCGAGTGGCTGGCAGCGAAAGCTAAACCCGCCCTGTCGCTGGCATCATAAACGGACAGTAACTAACTAAAGAATCAGAAAGCAGGCTTCGGCCTGCTTTTTTTATGTCTGCGATAGCGGGTCGGTGAATCCGGGTGCTGATCCGACAGGTTGCGCTTTTCAGCGTGTAGCAGAGTTTATTTTTGTACGACGAACTTTTTATTAAAAATGCCAGGCTCAAACCATTTTTTATACAGAAATCCGTTTATGCGATCACATTTTTGGTCAGCGCCTAAACTCAACTCTTTCTGCTTCGCATATCAAAACGTTCACATCCTATTGTTACTGTAAATATAACGTTCAGGCTTTTTGCTTAATTGAACGACGTCATCAGAAAGCACAAACTTTCCTCAGTAAAAACGAAACAACCGTTATTTTAATCAGGAGGTTGAAATGAACACAGGCCAAACGCCTGCCCGGGAATGGAACACACGCCGCAGTGAAAAAGCGCGTCGTCTGGCATCCTTCCCTGTTGATGGCAAAGTCATTCCTACTGAAAGAGCTGTAGAAGCATTTGAAAAACTGATTGCACCGGGCGACCGGGTGGTACTGGAAGGGAATAACCAGAAGCAGGCCGATTTTTTATCACGTACCCTGGCTGAGGTTAATCCGGCGATAGTACACGACCTGCATATGATTATGCCGAGCGTGGGTCGCAGTGAGCATCTGGATATTTTCGAAAAAGGCATTGCGCGTAAACTCGACTTCTCTTTTTCCGGTCCGCAAAGTCTGCGTATTTCTCAGTTGTTAGAAGATGGTCAGCTGGAAATAGGCGCAATCCACACCTATATCGAACTCTATTCCCGCCTTTATGTCGATCTGAGTCCAAACGTCGCGCTGATTGCCGGTTATAAAGCTGACCGCAAAGGCAACCTTTACACCGGCCCGAGTACTGAAGATACGCCTGCCCTGGTGGAAGCCGCCGCGTTCCGTGACGGTATCGTGATTGCCCAGGTAAATGAGCTGGTCGATGACGAGACCGACCTGCCCCGTGTCGATATTCCTGGCTCCTGGATCGATTACATCGTCGTAGCCGATAAACCTTTCTTTATCGAACCGCTGTTTACCCGCGATCCGCGCCTGATTAAGCAGGAACATATCCTGATGGCGATGATGGCGATTAAAGGCATTTACGCCGAACATCAGGTGCAGTCACTTAACCACGGTATCGGTTTTAATACCGCCGCGATCGAACTGCTGCTGCCTACCTACGGCGAACAACTCGGCCTGAAAGGCAAAATCTGTAAGCACTGGACCCTTAACCCGCATCCGACGCTGATCCCGGCGATTGAGAGCGGCTGGGTTGAGAGCGTGCACTGCTTCGGTGGCGAACTGGGCATGGAAGAGTACATTCGCGCCCGTCCCGATATCTTCTTCACCGGCAGCGACGGCTCTATGCGCTCTAACCGCGCCTTCTGTCAGCTGGCAGGTCAGTATGCGGTGGATATGTTTATCGGTGCCACCCTGCAGGTCGATGGCCTGGCAAACTCCTCAACCGTGACCCGCGGTCGCCTTTCCGGGTTCGGCGGTGCGCCTAACATGGGCCACGATCCGCACGGCCGACGCCATGCCACGCCTGCATGGCTCAATATGATCACCGAACCGGATCCGATGCAGCGCGGTAAAAAACTGGTGGTTCAGATGGTGGAAACCTTCCAGGCCGGTGCCAAACCGACCTTTGTTGAAACGCTTGATGCCGTTGAAGTGGCGAAATCGACCGGTATGCCGCTGGCACCGGTGATGATCTATGGCGATGACGTCACCCACGTGCTGACCGAAGAGGGTATTGCCTATCTCTATCGCGCGGAAAGCCTTGAAGAGCGCCGTGCGATGGTCGCTGCGGTAGCCGGCATCACCGATATCGGCCTTGGCGTCGATGCGGCGCGCGTGGCGGCCCTGCGTAAAAGCGGCAAAGTGGTCTATCCGGAAGATATGGGCATTCGTCGTTCAGATGCGACCCGCTCACTGCTCGCCGCCAGCAGCGTCTCTGACCTGGTGGAATGGTCGGGTGGTCTTTATAACCCACCGGCAAAATTCCGGAGCTGGTAATGAAACTTCTGTCGCAGACTCAAACCGAGGCGCAGGCCAGCCAGCTGGCGATGATTGCGCGCGATTGTCTGACCGATGAAGCGCGGCTAAGCCCCAAGCCGGGTCTGGTAGACAGTCGGGGAAACGGCGCGCATCAGGACCTGACGCTGGCGCTGATGGAGCGTTCCGCTCACAGCCTTGTGCCGACCTTTCTGGCGCTGGCCCGTCACAGCTGGCTGCGCCCTGCTGATATTGCCCTGCGCGAAACGGTGGGTCGGCTGGGCCGTGACGGTGAACAGCAGATGATGGCGGCAACCGGCGGCGTCAACACCCATCGGGGTGCGATCTGGGCGCTGGGACTGCTGGTCAGTGCTGCAGCCATGCACGGTGGCGCGGCCAGTGCCGACCAGCTGACCCGCACCGCAGCCGCGCTGGCCAGCCTGCCCGACCGCGCCGCGCCAAAACTGTTCAGCAAAGGGTTAAAAGCGACGCACCGCTATCAAGTGCCCGGCGCACGCGAAGAGGCGCAACAGGCGTTTCCTCACGTGATGAAGCTGGCGCTGCCACAACTGATGACCAGTCGTGCAACGGGTGCCAGTGAAAATGAAGCCCGCCTTGATGCGCTAATGGCGATCATGACCTCGCTCAGCGATACCTGCGTGCTGTCACGGGCCGGTATGACCGGACTGAAAGCGATGCAGCAGGGAGCATGCGCCGTGCTGCTGTCTGGCGGCTGTCGCACAGCAGGCGGCCAGAAGGCGCTGGCGCAGCTCGATCAGCGCATGCTGTCGCTCAACGCTTCGCCTGGCGGGGCCGCCGATTTGCTGGCCGCGACGCTGTTCATTGATCGGGTCTGTTCCCCTGAACATTCTTATTTCTAGAGGCCATTATGGAACACATCACATTATCTTTACCTGCTAACCGCTCACTCAGCGGTAAAGCTCTGGCAGGGGTCGTTGGTTCCGGTGATATGGAAGTGCTGTACACCGCAACTGAAGGACAAACGCTTAGCATTGATATCACCACCTCACTGGATAACAGCGACGCCCGCTGGAAGGCGCTGTTTGACCGCCTGAATTTAACCAACGGTCTGCCCGCCGGAAAGCTGATTATTCACGATTTCGGCGCGACACCCGGCGTGGCGCGTATCCGTATTGAACAGGTTTTTGAGGAGGTGAGCCATGCGTAACGATGCCAGTTTTATTGAATTACGCGCCCGTGAGCGCGCCCGTGCACTGCTGGACGACGGCAGCTATCGCGAACTGCTGGATCCTTTCGAAGGCATCATGTCGCCGTGGCTGGCCCCGCAGGGTGTGGTGCCGCAGTCAGATGACGGCATGGTGGTGGCACGCGGCACGCTGAACGGGCAGCCTGCGGTGGTTATCGCCATTGAAGGCACCTTCCAGGGTGGCAGCATGGGCGAAGTCTCCGGTGCCAAAATGGCGGCGGCGCTGGAACTGGCAGCCGAAGACAACCGCAATGGAATACCCACTCAGGCGGTGCTCTGCCTGGAAACCGGCGGCGTGCGTTTACAGGAAGCCAATCTGGGGCTGGCGGCGATTGCCGATATTCATGCCGCGATTGTCGATCTGCGCCGCTATACCCCGGTTATCGGCATTATTGCCGGTACCGTCGGCTGCTTTGGCGGGATGTCCATCGCCGCTGCGCTGTGCAGCTACCTGATTGTGACGCGTGAAGCGCGCCTGGGGCTGAACGGTCCGCAGGTGATTGAGCAGGAAGCGGGCATTGAAGAGTATGACTCGCGCGATCGCCCGTTTATCTGGAGCATGACCGGCGGTGAAATCCGCTACGCCAGCGGCCTGGTCGATGCGCTGGTCGGTGATGGCGTCAATGCGGTTAAGAGTGCGATGAATGACTTCATTGCCAAAGGCGTTCCTGCGCAGCACCGCAGCGATAAATATGCCGATTTCCTGCCACGTCTGACACAGTTCGACACCCGTCAGCAGGCGGACACGGCGCAGATTAAACAGCTTTTCGCCCGGGAGGATAAATAATGACCCAGACAAACAGCCGCGGTGCAATCTGGCTGGAAAAACTTGCACCTGATGCGCAGCGCCTCAGCGGCCTGTGTGCCTCTGTCCAGGTGGCGGACGGTGAACTTAATGGTGAAAGCGTGCGCTTTATCGCCGTGGTGCCCGATGCACAAAACCACTATCCGCGTGCCGCGAGGGGCGAAGTCGGTCTGCTGGAAGGCTGGACGCTGGCGAAAGTAGTGAATGAAACGCTGGAAGAGGACAAGAACAGCGACGTAAAACGCCCGATTGTGGCGGTGATCGACGTACCGAGTCAGGCCTATGGCCGTCGCGAAGAGGCGTTCGGTATTCATCAGGCGCTGGCCGGGGCTGCAGGCGCTTATGCCAAAGCACGCCTTGCGGGTCATCCGGTGATTGGGCTGATTGTTGGCAAAGCGATGTCTGGCGCCTTTCTGGCGCACGGTTATCAGGCCAACCGCCTGATTGCGCTCAACGATCAGGGTGTGCTGGTGCACGCCATGGGTAAAGAGTCCGCCGCGCGTATCACGCTGCGTTCGGTGGAGGCGCTGGAGAAACTGGCGGCGACCATTCCGCCGATGGCCTATGACGTGAATAACTTCGCCACGCTGGGTCTGCTCTCCGATCTGCTGAACGTGCCCAATCCCGATGCACCTTCTGACGCCGATGTGGCGATGGTCGAGATCGCCTTGCAGAAAGCCATTAGCGATGCGCGTCAGGATCCCAGCCTGAAAAACCGGCTGGGCGCATCCAATCGCCACAGCTCCTCCCTGGTTCGCGAGCGGATGCGCGCAACCTGGTAATTAAATAAAAAAATAAACCTGCCGAAACCGGTCTGACGGGGCGCATTGCTAAGTGCGCCCCGGGGCAGTGGCCGTGTTCAGAATTATAAACATCGCTGTTAACAGAAAATTCTTTCTTAAATACAGGTGATTTATGATTTATATAATTGTTCATGCCCTTGCTCCGATTTTTGTCATCATGCTTCTGGGTTTCTGGGCCGGTAAGGCTGGAATGGTCAACAACAAAGACGTCTCTCTGCTGAATATTTTCGTCATGGATTTTGCACTGCCCGCCGCGCTGTTCAGTGCCACGGTACAAACGCCCTGGCCGGGCATCGTGGCGCAATGGCCGCTGATTGTGGTTATTACCGGCGCAATGTGGATTACCTATGGGGCTGTCTATTTCGCGGCTACAAAAGTTTTCAAAAAGTCACCGCAGGATGCGGCTGTGCTGACACTGACTGTGGCGCTGCCAAATTACGCCGCGCTGGGCCTGCCCATTCTGGCCAGCGTGCTGGGTGAAAATGGCGCCACCTCGCTCTCGGTAGCGGTCTCCATCGCCTGTGGTTCAGTGCTGCTTACACCGCTTTGCCTGCTGATTCTGGAACGTGAAAAAGCGTTTGCCGATGGCACCGAACACGGTTCAACCCTGACCATGCTGCCGATTCTGATGTGGCGTTCAGTGAAAAAACCGATCGTACTGGGACCGTTGATTGGCGTGGTGTTATCAGCGCTGGGCGTTAAAATGCCTGATCTGGTGCTGGCCGCCATCAAACCGCTGGGTCTGGCTGCTACCGCCGCTGCACTCTTCCTGACCGGTGTCATCCTGTCGGCACGCAAACTGAAACTCAACGCGGTGGTGGGCGTCGGCACGGTAACTAAACTGCTGATTCAGCCCTTTATCGCCTGGGGTCTGGTGCTGGCATTGGGTCTCAGCGGTCCGGTGGCCATTACCGCCATTCTGATGATTGCGCTCTCCGCCGGTTTCTTCGGGGTGGTGTTTGGCAACCGCTTTGGCGTGCAGTCGCCGGATGCAGAGGCTGTGCTGCTGCTCAGCTCTATTCTCTGTATTTTGTCATTACCGCTGTTCATTACGCTGACATCAGGAATGTAATATGAGCTCTGTACCGCGCCCCCACGATCTGCTCTGGCTGCGAGACGGCAACGCCTTAGCCGCCATCAGTGAGAGCTGGGTCAGTCAGTTCTGGCATCCCGGCCTTCCGGTCGTGGTGCGGCGCGACCGGAGCGAAACCGGGCTGATACCGGTGGGTGTGCGCGGCGAGCGCCGCGAACAGCGCGCCGCCGGATGGGTCAATGCAGCGGACATCGTTCGCGTTGTCACACCGGAGATGCTGGCGGCGCGTGCGCAGTTGCTTGCCTCGCCGTTTACCGCTTATGCGCCGGTCGGCGCGGCGATTGCCCTCAGTGAGCACGACTGGCCGTGGCGCTGGGGCATTACCGGCAGTACCGGTTACGCACTGGCAACTCAGCAACCCACGCTGCATGCCGCCAGCGATCTTGATTTAGTTATTCGCGCGCCAGAGCCGCTGGCGCGCGATGCGCTGCAACGCTGGCAGGCGCAAACCGACACGCTGGCCTGTCGGGTCGATACGCAGGTAGAAACGCCGTCCGGCGCGTTTGCCCTCAGCGAGTGGCTGCGTGAAGGCCGCGCGCTGGTTAAAACCGTTACCGGGCCGATACTGACCGCTTCACCCTGGAGCAGGGAGCTACAATGAAAATACTCTTTACCTTTCCCGGCCAGGGCACTCAGCGTGCCGGGATGTTACAGCACCTTCCCGACGGCGACGCCCTGTTAAACAGCGTGCGTGCAGTACTGGGCGACGAGACTGACCAGCTCGACAGTGCCGATGCACTGCGCCACACGCGCGCCGTGCAGCTCAGTCTGCTGATTTGCGGTGTCGCCTGGGCGCGCGAGCTGATCCGCCGTGGGGTGAAACCCGATATCGTCAGCGGTCTGTCGATTGGTGCGTTTCCTGCTGCGGTGATTTCCGGCGCGCTGGATTTCAGTGATGCTTTGCGGCTGGTGGCGCTGCGCGGCGATCTGATGGAGCAGGCTTATCCGGAGGGATATGGCCTGACCGCCATCACCGGCCTGACGCTGAGTCGTCTGGAGAAACTGCTGCCCGGCAGCAACACCTATATCGCCAACCTGAATGCGGAAACGCAGATTGTGATTGCTGGCCGCGACGAGGATATGGCGGTAGTCGCGCAGAAAGCGCTGGATGCCGGTGCCAGCAAAGCGATTAAACTCGCGGTGAGCGTGCCGTCGCATTGCGCGCTGCTGGATAAGCCCGCCGCAGAACTGGCGCGCGCGTTCGGGTCCGTCAGCCTTTCCCGTCCCCATTGCGCTTACCTCAGTGGCTCAACCGGACGCGTGATTTGGGAGCCGGAGAAGATTGCCGACGATCTTGCCTTTAATATGGCGCGTACGGTGCAGTGGAATGATGCGATGGTTTCAGCCAATCAGCGCGATGCCCGACTGGCGATTGAGATGCCGCCTGGCAATGTGCTGACCGGCCTGACGCTTCAGGCGGGCTGGCAGGGCGACGCGATTTGTCTGGAGCGCAACAGCGTTGAGGTTGCACTCCATCTGGTTAAACGGCTGAGTCAGTAAGGCTGCGGGCGTACATCCGCCCTTCTGCCGCCAGTGCCAGCAGGTCATTATCCCGTTCGCGGCGATGTGAGTAGACAATCGAGATCTGCTGACGCATCTGGTAAGGCTCAGCGAGCGTCAGCAGCTGAATGTTGTTTTCATACACCTTCTTCATCCGTCCCGGAATCAGCGCCAGGCCGACGCCCGCCTGCACCAGGCTTATCATCGAGAAGATGTCATTCACCTGGGTGACCATGCGCGGTTCAAATCCGGCTATCTGGAACGCCTCCTGCGAACCGGCATAGGTGGCAAACCCCTCAGCCAGCGAGACAAAATCACGGTCGGCATAATCGCGCAGATCCACCGGACCGGCTCCGTCCCGCGTCTCCCCGGCCGGTGCGGCCAGAAAGATCCTGTCTTCAAACAGCGGAATCACATCAAAATGCGCGTCGCTGAGTTCGCCGTCATCGGTGGCAATCAGAATCGCATCCAGCGCGTCATCTTCCAGCATATTCAGCAGCATTTGATTGGAACCCATGGTCAGGTCGAGCTCCAGCGTGGGCCGACGCAGCTTCATGCCCATGATCAGCCGGGGAATGGTCTCCAGCGTCAGGGAGTAGAGCGTGCCAAGTCGCAGACGCCCTCCACCGATGCCTGCGACTTTGCGCGCCTCTTCAATGCCTTTGCCCATCAGGGTGGTCACATCGCGACAGTAGTCCAGCAGCGTCCAGGCGGCAGGCAGCGGCACCAGGTTGCGGCCCTTGTGGATAAACAGCGGGCAGTCGATGCCCTCTTCCAGCGTATGCAGTGCGCGATGCACGCTGACGCTGCTCAGCGCCAGCGCTTCCGCCGTACGGGCGATATTGCCCTTGCTCATAAACATCATGAAGACGCTGAGTTTACGGAAGGTAATTTCCTGGTTGATGTTGTCACTCATTGCTGCTGTTGCCTGTAGGGTCATTTTGCTTTCCCGCATAGTAGCGATTCTCAGCCAGGGTGTAATGATCTGGCTCGCACAAGAGGCACTTACGGAGGCAGAGGCGATAAGAGGCTGAACCTTCTGAAAGAGGAGCGGGATAGACGGTGAACAAAGAGTGCACAGGAGAGTGCGGCCGATCCCTCGGCCGCAAAGAAAGTCAGAAACCTGACTGCACGCGCCTTACAACCTTACTGGCGAGATATTCCAGATCTCATCAGCGTACTCCTGAATCGTACGGTCCGACGAGAAGTAGCCCATTCCGGCGATGTTTTTAGCCGCGCGGCGTTGCCACTCATCCGGTTTACGGTAGAGCGCATCCACTTTATCCTGGGTATCCACATAGCTGCGATAATCCGCCAGCAACTGGTAGTGATCGCCGAAGTTGACCAGTGAATCGAACAGATTGCGGTAGCGGCCCGGATCCTGCGGACTGAACAGACCGGAAGCAATCTGAGTCAGCACCTGATGCAGCTCTTCATCCTTTTCATAATAGTCACGCGGGTTATAGCCCCCTTTACGCAGGGCTTCGACCTGCGGCGTGGTATTACCGAAAATGAAGATGTTCTCTTCACCGACGTGATCCAGCATTTCAACGTTGGCCCCATCCAGCGTTCCGATGGTCAGCGCGCCATTCAGCGCAAACTTCATATTACTGGTGCCGGACGCCTCTGTCCCTGCGGTAGAGATCTGCTCAGAGAGATCGGCCGCCGGAATAATGATCTGCGCCAGGCTCACGCTGTAGTTCGGGATGAAGACCACCTTCAGTTTGTTCTTCACCTGCGGATCGTTGTTGATCACATTGGCGACATCGTTGATCAGATGAATGATGTGCTTGGCAACGTAATAGGCCGACGCCGCTTTACCGGCAAAAATATTGACGCGTGGCACCCAATCCGCCTGCGGATCGGCCTTGATACGGTTGTATCGGGTGATCACATGCAGCACGTTGAGCAACTGGCGTTTGTACTCGTGAATACGCTTGATCTGCACATCAAACAGCGCGTTCGGGTCGAGCACCACGTCCAGATTCTTCGCCACCCAGTCGGCCAGCCGACGCTTGTTCTGATACTTGGCGACCGCCACTTTTTCAATAAACGCCGGATAGTCGATCTGCGCCTTCAGCTCGCCCAGCTGGCTGAGATCGGTGCGCCAGTTGCGGCCAATCTCCTCATCCAGCACCTCTGACAGCGCCGGGTTCGCCAGCGCCAGCCAGCGACGCGGCGTAACGCCATTGGTTTTGTTACAGAAGCGGCCAGGGAACAGACGTGAAAAATCGGCAAACAGCGACTGTACCATCAGGTTGGAGTGCAGCTCCGAAACACCGTTTACTTTGTGGCTGACCACCACCGCCAGCCAGCCCATGCGTATCCGGCGGCCATCGTTTTCGTCGATGATCGAAATGCGCGACAGCAGATCCAGGTCATCGGGGTAGTGATCCTGAATGGTCTTAAGGAAGAAGTCGTTAATTTCAAAAATAATGCTGAGGTGACGCGGCAGGATCTTGCCGATCATATCGACCGGCCAGGTTTCCAGCGCTTCGGTCATCAGCGTATGGTTGGTGTAGGAGAAGACCTGACAGCAGACGTCAAAAGCGTTGTCCCAGCTGAATTTATGATCGTCGATCAGCAGGCGCATCAGTTCGGGGATCGCCAGCACCGGATGGGTATCATTCAGGTGAATAGCGATTTTATCCGCCAGGTTGTCCCAGGTCTGATGCATCCGCCAGTGACGATTCAGAATGTCCTGCACCGTCGCGGAGACCAGGAAATATTCCTGACGCAGGCGCAGCTCGCGGCCTGAGTAGGTCGAATCATCCGGATAGAGCACGCGCGACACGTTCTCGGAGTGGTTTTTATCTTCCACCGCCGCAAAGTAGTCGCCCTGGTTGAACTTGCCGAGGTTGATTTCGTTGCTGGCCTGCGCGCCCCATAGCCGTAAGGTGTTGGTAGCGTCGGTGTCAAAGCCCGGAATGATCTGGTCATAGGCCATCGCCAGGATCTCTTCGGTCTCCAGCCAGCGCACTTTCGCGCCTTCGTGCTGGACGCGGCCACCAAAGCGCACTTTGTAGCGGGTATTGAAACGCTGGAATTCCCACGGATTACCATATTCAAGCCAGTAATCCGGCGACTCTTTCTGCTCACCTTCCACAATGTTCTGTTTGAACATGCCGTAATCATACCGGATGCCATAGCCACGGCCCGGCATGCCCAGCGTCGCCAGCGAGTCGAGGAAACAGGCCGCCAGGCGACCCAGACCACCGTTGCCCAGCCCCGGATCGTTTTCTTCTTCCATCAGCTCGGCCAGATCCAGTCCCATCTCATCCAGCGCCTGGTTGAGATCGTCATAAATCCCCATCGCCAGCAGCGCATTGCCCAGCGTGCGGCCCATCAGGAACTCCATCGACAGGTAATAGACCTGCCGGACATCCTGAGAAAGCTGAGCACGGCTGGAACGCAGCCAGCGCTCCACCATCCGGTCGCGCACCGCCAGCAGCGAGGCGTTAAGCCACTCATGCTTATTGGCGATAGAGGGATCTTTGCCGATGGTAAACATCAATTTATAGGCAATCGAATGCTTTAAGGCATCAACCGTCAACGTTGGTGAGGCGTAAGTGAAAGGTGCATTCATATCCAGTTTTCCCAATCCGTTACATCAAACGTTGGTAGAGATCACGGTAGGCTTGTGCTGCCACCTGCCAGCTAAAGTCCATCGCCATTGCCTGGCGCTGAACATAGCGCCAGAGCGAAGGACGGGACCACAACACAAACGCGCGCCGGATAGCCCGAAGCAGTGACCAGGCGTTGGCATCTTCAAAACTGAATCCACTGGCGATGCCGTCGGCCAGATTCTCCAGTGAGCTGTCATTCACGGTATCGGCCAGCCCGCCGGTGCGACGCACTAACGGCAACGTACCATACTTGAGGCCATAAAGTTGTGTCAGACCACAGGGCTCAAAGCGACTCGGCACCACAATCACGTCCGCGCCGCCGACAATGCGGTGTGAGAACGCTTCGTGATAGCCGATCTGCACGCCGACGCTGCCCGGATGCTCTGCCGCCGCCGCCAGGAAGCCCTGCTGCAGTTCAGCATCGCCCTGGCCCAGCAGCACCAGTTGACCGCCCTGCGCCAGCAAGCCGGGCAGCGCCTCCAGCACCAGGTCCAGCCCTTTCTGTTTGGTCAGACGGCTGATCACGCAGAACACCGGCGCTTTATCATCTACCTTCAGACCCATCGCCACCTGCAGCTGGCGTTTGTTCTCCGCTTTCGCTTCCAGCGTGTCGCGGTTATAACGCGCGCTGAGCAGCAGATCGTGCGCCGGATCCCAGATAGAGGGATCAACGCCGTTGAGAATGCCGCTAAGACGGCCTTCACGCATCCGCTGTGCCAGCAGGGTTTCCATGCCGTAAGCATATTCGGCAGAGGTAATTTCATGGGCGTAAGTCGGGCTGACCGCCGTGATATGGTCGGCGTAAAAAAGTCCCGCTTTCAGGAAGGAGATCTGACCGAAGAACTCCAGCCCGTGCATGTTAAAGAATGACCATGGCAGGCCAATCTCTTCCATGTGGTGCGCCATGAACAGACCCTGATACGCCAGGTTGTGCACGGTGAAGACCGATTTAGCCGGACGACCACGCGCTTCCAGATAGGCGCAGGTCAGGCCTGCATGCCAGTCATGGGCATGAACAATATCGGGACGCCACATCGCGTCCATGCCGCACGCCAGTTCACAGCCAACCCAGCCCAGCAGCGCAAAGCGCAGATAGTTGTCGACATACGCAAACTGCGATTCGTCATGGTAGGGACTACCCGGACGATCGTAGAGGCCGGGAGCATCAATCAAGTAGATGCCCACACCGTTAAATTCACCAAATAGCAGACGTACATGACCGGCAAATGTTTCTCGCTCTGTCACGACCTGGAGATCAGGTATGCCTTTGCGCAATGCGGGAAAAGCGGGCAGTAGTACCCGCGTATCCGTGCCGCCCGCAATTTGTGCCTGAGGTAATGCCCCGACTACATCAGCCAGTCCGCCCGTTTTTAGCAGCGGGAAAAGTTCCGAACAGACATGTAAAACCTGCATCCTCGACCTCATTAAGTTATCCGACACGCTCCGCGTGCCGATTGCGTAAGTTTCGCTTATCGCTTACAGCCCCGCTTTGGCCAGCCTGGCCAGCATGGCGCGGGTTACCAGTACGATGCCTTCATCCGAACGGTGAAACCGGCGACTGTCTTCATCCGGGTTTTCGCCAATGACCATGCCTTCCGGTAACTCGCAGGCACGATCAATGACGCAGCGACGCAGACGACACGATCGGCCCACTACCACATCAGGCAGCAGTACAGTTGAATCTATATTGCAAAAAGAGTTAACGCGTACCCGCGGGAACAGCACCGAATTGACCACCACTGAACCGGAGATGATGCAGCCCCCCGAGACCAGCGAGTTCATGGTCATCCCGTGACTGCCGGAACGATCCTGAACAAATTTGGCCGGCGGCAGCGGCTCCATGTGGGTACGAATCGGCCAGGTGACGTCATACATATCGAGTTCAGGCATCACCGATGCCAGGTCGAGATTGGCGCGCCAGTAGGCTTCCAGCGTCCCGACGTCGCGCCAGTAAGGCGGCGCATTGTCATCGTTCTGTACGCAGGAGAGCGCGAAGGAGTGCGCATAGCCTTCGCCGCTTGCCACGATTTTCGGCAGGATATCTTTGCCGAAGTCGTGGTTAGAGCCTGGCGTCTGCAGATCCTCTTCCAGCAGTTCATAGAGATAGTCTGCGTTGAAAACGTAGATCCCCATGCTGGCGAGCGCCTGGGTGTCATCACCCGGCATGGTGGGCGGTTTCGCGGGTTTCTCCACGAAGTCGATCACCATATTCTCTTCGTCCACCGCCATCACGCCAAACGCCGTGGCTTCATGCACCGGCACCGGTAAACAGGCGATGGTACATTTCGCCTCGTTGACCACGTGATCCAGCAGCATGCGTGAATAATCCATCTTATAAATGTGGTCCCCGGCAAGGATCACGATGTACTGCGCCTGATAGCGGCGAATCACATCAAGGTTTTGCGTCACGGCATCGGCCGTCCCGCGATACCACTGTTCGGTCGAAAATCGCTGCTGCGCTGGCAGCAAATCGACAAACTCATTCATCTCTTCATTGAAGATCGACCAGCCACGCTGGATGTGCTGAGTCAGGGTATGAGACTGATACTGAGTAATCACGCCAATCCGTCGGATACCGGAGTTGACGCAGTTGGAGAGGGCAAAGTCGATAATGCGGAACTTGCCGCCGAAATGCACCGCCGGTTTGGCACGTTTGGCCGTTAAATCGACCAGGCGCGTGCCGCGTCCGCCGGCGAGGATCAGAGCAACCGTCTGTGTAGGGAGCTGGCGGGCCAGCATCAGGTGATCTGTTCTATCTAACTTAACCATGTCTGACTCCTTATGATTGCTTTTGGAACACGCACACACCGTGTGCGGGACCATGCCAGACAGTTAGCAGGATGGGGTTGTCGTCCCCGGCGAAAGGAGGAAGGGCGCGCCATTCTCCGTCTGGTAACACGATGTCATTCACCGTATCCGTGGCGTTTATTGTTATTAACCAGCGGCCGGACAGCAGGATCTGCAATCTGTGCATCCCCTGTGCCCATTCATCGTGTTGCAGTGGCTGGCCACCGGCATTGAGCCACTGCACATTGCCGTCACCGTCCTGCCACCAGCGATCTGCGGTCAGCGCCGGAATGCGCTGGCGCAGCTCGATCAGTGCAGCGGTGAATCCGACTAATCCCTTCTCATCCGCCTGCCAGTCAAGCCAGCTCAGGGCGTTGTCCTGACAGTAAGCGTTGTTATTGCCACGCTGGGTGTGGCCGCGCTCATCGCCTGCCAGCAGCATCGGCGTGCCCTGTGACAGCAGCAGCGTCGTCAGCAGTGCCCGCACGCTGCGACGGCGACGTTCAATCACGTCGAAGCTGACGTTCAGCCCCTCTTTGCCGTGGTTGTGGCTGTAGTTATCGCCGTGACCATCACGGTTATCTTCCCCGTTCGCTTCGTTGTGTTTACGTTCGAAGCTCACCACATCCCACAGCGTAAAGCCGTCGTGGGCGGTGATCAGGTTAACCGTGGCGTGTGGCGACCGGTCATCATGCTGGTAGAGATCGCTGGAGGCGGCAAAGCGACGGACGAACTCGCCGTTGCTTATGTCGCCGTGCAGCCAGTAACGTCGCGCGGTGTCGCGAAACTGATCGTTCCATTCGGCAAACGGCGGCGGAAAACGGCCAACCTGATAGCCGTCAGGGCCGATATCCCAGGGTTCAGCAATCAGCTTGACCTGAGAGAGCAGCGGACAGGCGCGTATCGCCTCAAAAAATGGCGCATCACGCTGGTAATCCGGTGTGCGGCCCAGCACCGGCGCGAGGTCAAAGCGGAAGCCGTCGACGTGGCAGACCCGCACCCAGTAGCGCAGCGCCTCTAAAGCCCACGTCATCACCTGAGGATGATGAATATTCAGCGTGTTGCCGCAGCCGGTCCAGTTCTGATAATCGCCCTGCTCATCGAGCCAGTAGTAGCTGGCGTTGTCGATGCCGCGCATGGAGATTGTCGGGCCAATCTCATCCAGTTCAGCGGTGTGGTTGAACACCACATCCAGCAGCACTTCGATACCCGCGGCGTGCAGGTTTTTGACCGCCTGCTGAAACTCCTGCAACGGCGTCACGTCCGGCTGACCGGAGGCGTAACGGGGATCCACCGCCCAGAGCGCAAAGGGGTTATAGCCCCAGTAGTTGCTGAGGCCGAGCTGCAGCAGTCGCGGCTCGCTGGCGAAGTGCGCCACCGGCAGCAGCTCAAGGGTGGTAATCCCCAGACTGCGCAGGTAATTCACCATAACAGGATGACCGAGCGCCGCGTAAGTCCCGCGCAGCGTTTCCGGAATTTCCGGATGCTGCTGCGTCAGGCCGCGCACGTGGGCTTCGTAAATCACCGTGTTACCCCAGGGAATACCCGGTGCGACGTCGTCCTGCCAGTCAAAATCCTCCGCGACTACCCGTGACTTCGGCGCAATCGCCGCGTTGTCATGCGGATCGGGCTGCGCCTCGCCGCCATGAAACAGCGGGTCATCCGGTACATCGCCCTCAACCGCGCGGGCGCAGGGATCAACCAACAGCTTCGCCGGATTAAAACGGTGTCCCTGCTGCGGGGCCCAGGGACCATGCACCCGGTAGCCGTAGCGCTGTCCTGGCTTCAACGCCGGAACATAACCATGCCAGATATCCCCGCTGCGGCCAGGCAGGTCAAGACGCTGTTCTGCGCCCTGCTCATCAAACAGGCAGAGCTCTACGCGCCCGGCATGCTGTGAGAACAGGGTGAAGTTAACGCCTTTGCCATCGTAACTGGCACCCAGCGGTTCGGGATCTCCGGCAGTGATGGTCATTCAGCCTCCCGCACCAGCCATACCGTTGCCAGCGGCGGCAGATTGAGGCTCAGCGACTGCGGTCGCCCGTGGCTCTCCTGCTCATCGGTATGCACCCGATGGTTGCGCACGTCGCTGCCGTGATACTCATGCTGATCGGTGTTCAGCACTTCACGCCAGTAGCCAGGCTGGTTAACGCCAAAGCGATAGCCCGGACGCGGCACCGGCGTAAAGTTACTGACCACGATCACTTCGTTGCCTTCACGGTCACGACGGACAAAGGCGAAGACGGAGTGTTCCGCATCATTTACCACCAGCCACTCAAAGCCTGCCGGATCGAAGTCGAGCTGATGCAGCGGCGTGTAGTACTGATAGGTGTGGTTGAGATCGCGCACCAGACGGTGAACGCCGTGGTGCCAGTTGTCGTCCCCTTCCAGCAGATGCCAGTCAAGGCTGACATCGTGGTTCCACTCGCGACCCTGGGCAAATTCGTTGCCCATAAACAGCAGTTTCTTGCCGGGGAAGCCCCACATCCAGCCGTAGTAAGCACGCAGGTTGGCGAACTTCTGCCATGCATCGCCCGGCATACGATCGAGAATCGAGCGCTTACCGTGCACCACTTCGTCATGCGACAGCGGCAGCACAAAGTTTTCGGTGTAGTTGTACATCATGCCGAAGCTCATCAGATCGTGATGGTGCTTACGGTAGATGGGATCGACCTTCATGTAGTCGAGGGTGTCGTGCATCCAGCCCAGATTCCATTTGAACCAGAAGCCCAGCCCGCCGTCTTCGGTGGGACGCGTCACGCCAGGATAGTCTGTCGACTCTTCGGCCATGGTCACCGAACCGGATGCCACAGTGCCGAGCGTACGGTTGGTGTGACGCAGAAACTCAATCGCTTCCAGGTTTTCACGGCCGCCATACTGATTCGGCACCCATTCCCCTTCGCTGCGGCTGTAGTCGCGGTAGATCATCGACGCCACCGCATCCACACGCAGGCCATCAATGCCAAAGCGCTCCGTCCAGTAGAGCGCATTGCCCGACAGGTAGTTGCTCACTTCCCGGCGACCAAAGTTGTAGATCAGGGTATTCCAGTCCTGGTGAAAGCCTTCACGTGGGTCACTGTGCTCATAGAGCTCGGTGCCGTCGTATCTTGCCAGACCGAAATCGTCGCTGGGGAAGTGGCCCGGCACCCAGTCGAGCAGCACGTTGAGGCCCGCTTCATGGGCGGCGTCAATGAAGGCGCGGAACTCGTCACGGGTACCAAAACGTCGGGTCGGCGCATACATGCCCAGCGGCTGATAGCCCCAGCTGCCATCAAACGGATGTTCGTTGATCGGCAGCAGTTCGATATGGGTAAAGCCCATCTCTTTGACGTAGGGCACCAGCTGTTCAGCCAGCTCTTTGTAGCTCAGCCAGAAGTTGTTGTCGGTGTGACGACGCCAGGAGCCCAGATGCACTTCATAGATGGAGATCGGCGCGTCAAAGGCGTTGGCCGCCTTGCGCTCCGCTTTCATCTCAACCGGCTCCGGCAGACCACAGATCATCGACGCAGTCTGCGGACGCATCTGCGCCTCAAACGCGTACGGGTCCGCTTTGATGCGCAGTTCGCCATTGGCGTCGATGATTTCATACTTATAGAGCTGGCCATTGACCGCGCCCGGTACAAACAGCTCCCAGATGCCCAGCTCCTGACGCAGACGCATCGGATGACGGCGGCCATCCCAGAAGTTGAAATCGCCAACCACTGACACGCGACGGGCGTTGGGTGCCCATACGCAGAAGCGGGTGCCGAAGACGCCATCGATGACGTCACCGTGCGCGCCCAGCGTCTCATAAGGGCGCAGGTGCGTCCCTTCTGCCAGCAGCCACAGATCCATCTCCTGCAGCAGCGGACCAAAGCGATAGGCATCGTCTACCAGGTTTTGCTGGCCGTGCCAGTTCACCGCCAGCTGATAGCGGAACGGGTTTTTGCGGCGTGGAATAACGCCACTGAAGAAGCCACGTGCATCTTCACACACCAGCTGAGCCAGTTTGCGCCCGGTGGAGGTTTCAATGACCCACACTTCAAGCGCTTCGGGGAGCAATGCCCTGACTTCAAGGCCTTGCTGAGTTCGGTGCATCCCTAGTAACGAAAAAGGGTCGGCATAATTACCCGCAAACAGGGCATTGATCGCATCGCGATCGGGAAGCTCTGACATGACTTTCTTCCTGTGATAATTGGCAGCCGAAATGAACGCGACACAGCCTGTCGCGGTTCACCTGCGCTGCTCTTCATTGAGCCATACGTACAACGACAAAGAAGTCAGGCCATTCCGTGGGAAAAGTGTTTTTGCCGTGTACCACAACCATTTAATCCGGAAAGCACAAGAGTTACCTGTGGCACATCATGGTTAAATCATAGCTTGGTCACGGCACTTGCCATGGACTAAAGCAAAATAATCTTAACCGACCGGCAAAAAAGGGAAGTTGATCACTGAGTAAGCGAAACGGCAGATTGTTTCGTGTACGACAAAAACAAAAAAGGCCGGATAAACTGATGATTATGGTCATTTATGTTGCCTGGAGCGCCCCGACTGATGAAGCTGCATTTTTCACCGGAATGAAACAGAGCCTCTGCCACCGCCAAATCTCAGAGTTCAGGATCGCTGGGTGCAGAGGACGATTGAGAAAAGCTACCTGATAATGTGTTGTAAAGCGATGGTTAGCAGTATGTTTCTGACATGAAATGGATTGAGTCATAAAAAAGTTGAGAATTGAATCTGCTTCACGATCCTAAATTTTGCCCAAAATAGCCGTACATCTGTTTTTTACTTTGAATTAGCATGTAAATTCAAAAATTTTAGAAGTAAAGGACTGCTATGTCTTTACAAGGAAAGTTTGTCATAAACAATGCTGATTACTCTCCTCTGATTTTTCCGGGCTTAGGCACTTTTTTAGCGTTTTCTGGTAATGATATTTACCGTAATAAGGGTGGCTGCGGGATGATAATAAACAAAGGGCCATTACCTGCCGGACACTACTACATAGTCGACAGACCTTCTGGTAGTTGGGTCAATAGCGTCAGAGCATGGGCAATTGACGAAATAAAAAGTGCATTCAAATATCATGTTGATCATTCAGAATGGTTTGCCCTTTTCCGCGTTGATGGGATGATCGACGATAGCACCTTTTTTCGAGGAGTAACGCGAGGAGGCTTCAGGCTTCATCCCGGTCAGGTTTCAGAGGGCTGTATTACGCTGGCCTGGCAATCAGACTTCAACATGCTGAGAAATGCTCTATTAAGAACATCTAAAATCTCGGTTCCTGGCACAGACTTAAAAGCCTATGGCACCATTGAGGTAATCACTTATGGCGACACTTGCCCGTAGATTAGGAAAATTAGCCTTCTTCCTTCTTCTTTTACTTATCGTTGGTCGGGCTATGGGTGAGCCTTATAACTGGATTAATTATGATTTCGCTTTAAAGCTAGGCCATATTTTATATGGCTCCGGTGAAATTGGCGCAGAGGCAATAGATGATACGTATTTCTATATGAGTTTCCTCACTAATATAGTTATCACTGCGGCAATTTTTTTCATAACAATGAAGTTGATCAGAAAAGTAAGGTGATAATAGGATGCCAATTCCTGCTTACATGTGGCTCAAAGATGATGGCGGTGCTCATATTAAAGGTTCTGTTGATGTATGGGATCGTGATGGCAGCATTGAGATTGTTGGTTTCAGTCATGGACTGAACATTCCTGTAGATAGTGCTAACGGCAAGATAACCGGCAAGCGTTCACACTCACCGATGATGATTGAAAAGGAGTTTGATAGCTCCAGTCCATATCTTTATAAGGCGGTTGCTACGGGCCAGACGCTGCAAAGTGCGGAAATCCGCTGGTATAAAATCAATCATGCCGGGCAGGAAGAGTGTTACTTTGTCATGACTATTGAGGGGGTAAAGATCACTGGCGTGAATCCTGGCATGCCAAACGCTAAAATGTCCGGTAATGCGCAAATCAACCATATGGAATCAATATCCATGATGTATGACAAAATCACATGGCGTTATGTTGATGGAAATGTCCAGTATACCGATGACTGGAATATACGAGCATAGAACATCGGATAGAAATGCTTCACTGAAGGGCATGAATGTGTAAATAAACGAATAAAAATATAATAGCCTGAATTTATACTGACTACTACAACTCTAAAATGGCGTACCAGCATCATCGTACAGGTATTTTCTTCCAGAACGAGATTCGCATACATTACTTTCATTCTAAACATTTCCGAATGTAATGGCGCAACTATTTTTTTACGTCATTAACTCTGCAAGCACAGAGGGTTAACATACTAAAGAATGAATAAGTCATTCAATTTTGAACATTGTCACATTTCGAAAATGAAGCGGTAAAAGTTAGCAAAACATGATTGAAAACCAGACAAGTTAGTCGTATTAAAAAAAAGACATCAATTAAGATGTCTATGTGAATAAGGAAATTAAAAATGGCAAAACATTGGTCAGGGCAACCATGCCCTAAGACTGGAACTTATGGCCAGTATCACGATACTGACAATTCATACGCAGGAACTGCATATGATCGCCATGTGAAAAAAGATGATCCATTTCCGCCAAGCAAAAACAATCATCACTTCAAAGAAAAGTGATACTGAATAGAAAAAGCCCCTCGGGGCTTTTTCTTTTTTACCACCGTATTACATCCTTATTGACCACCGTACCATCATTCCCATCCCGTCATTTAAAATGCATTAGCGTCTAAAAAAGCCTGCATTGCGCATGCCTGATAAATGATGATTTTTGGGCGGTTAGGACCTTAATGAAAAGTGTTTGCAGATTCAGTCTGACGAACACAATTTCTAAGACACTATGTACTCCATTGAGCAGCGACAGAATGTGCATATTGCTGTGATGCAAGTCTCTGCCCAAAGCCATCCATCAAGCTCAAAAAACACACCATAAAACGCAAAGAATTTTTTGGCTGAAGTCAAAATTATCCATAGACTGGACTAACAACAAAAAACCCGTAACCATCAACAATGATTACGGGCTTTCATATAGCTATCAGACAGTTAATCGATCATCTTTGCCTAATCTGATCGGCATTGATCATAAATCCGGCCTTTGGCGATGTTTTCTGTTTAGCTGGTTAACAACCGCAGCATGCGACGTAGCGGTTCGGCTGCGCCCCATAACAGCTGGTCGCCCACTGTGAAGGCAGAGAGATATTCCGGCCCCATATTCAGTTTACGCAACCGGCCAACCGGCGTGGTCAGCGTACCGGTGACAGCGGCAGGCGTCAGTTCACGCATCGTCAGTTCGCGGTCATTCGGCACCACTTTGACCCACTCATTGTGAGAGGCCAGCAGCTGCTCAATTTCAGCCAGCGGCAGGTCGCGTTTCAGCTTCAGCGTAAAGGCCTGGCTGTGGCAGCGCAGTGCCCCGACGCGCACGCACAATCCATCCACCGGAATGACGTTACGGGTGGCGAGGATCTTGTTGGTCTCAGCCTGGCCTTTCCACTCTTCGCGGCTCTGACCGTTTTCCAGCTGTTTGTCGATCCACGGGATCAGGCTGCCCGCCAGCGGCACACCGAAGTTATCGGTCGGCAGAGTGCCGGAACGGGTGAAGTCGGTCACGCTACGCTCGATGTCGAGGATGGCGGAGGCCGGGTTCTGCAGCGCAGGCGCAACGTGATCGTGCAGCATGCCCATCTGGGTCAGTAGTTCACGCATGTGGCGCGCGCCGCCGCCAGAGGCCGCCTGATAGGTGGCAACCGAAGCCCACTCCACCAGGTCCTGAGCAAACAGGCCGCCCAGCGACATCAGCATCAGGCTGACGGTACAGTTACCGCCGACAAAGGTTTTGATCCCACTGTCGATGCCCTGGCGAATCACCGCATGGTTGACCGGATCGAGGATGATGATAGCATCATCTTTCATGCGCAGCGTGGAGGCCGCATCAATCCAGTATCCCTGCCAGCCGCTGGCGCGCAGCTTTGGATAGACGTCACTGGTGTAGTCGCCGCCCTGGCAGGTAATAATGATATCCAGCGCCCGCAGCGCCTCAATATCAAACGCATCCTGCAGTGTGCCCTGCTGTTTGCCCGCAAATGCGGGTGCCGCCTGACCATGCTGCGACGTCGAGAAGAAGACCGGATTGATTGCATCAAAATCACGCTCTTCACTCATGCGGGACATCAGCACAGAGCCGACCATACCGCGCCAACCAACAAAACCTACATTCTTCATGTCGTGTCCGTCTAAGGCAGTTACACCTGCTTTTCATTTCAGAGGAGAGAGCGGCGTGCTATTTTCACGCCGCTCTGCGTAATAATAAGATTTACCTGTGTCCCTTCACTCTACAAAATGCAGGCCGGGTAGCAAGTGAATTAATTCGATTACGCTAACTTTTTCAGCAGCGTAACTAATAACTCCGCTTTTTCGTGAACAACATGGCGTAAAACCGATGACTGAAATGATTTCAGCGACAATATTATTGTTGTTAATTATGGATCCGCTGGGCAATCTGCCGATTTTTATGTCGGTTTTAAAGCATCTGGAGCCGAAACGGCGGCGAGTGGTGCTGATCCGTGAAATGTTGATTGCCCTGATCATCATGCTGCTGTTCCTGTTTACCGGTGAACGCATCCTGGCGTTTTTGAATCTGCGCACTGAAACGGTGTCGATTTCCGGCGGGATCATCCTGTTTCTTATCGCCATTAAGATGATTTTCCCGTCGGCGGAAAGCAGCAGTTCTGGTTTACCGGCGGGTGAAGAGCCCTTCCTGGTGCCGCTGGCGATCCCACTGGTAGCCGGGCCATCGCTGCTGGCGACCTTGATGCTGCTGTCGCATCAATATCCGCATCAGATGTCGCACCTGGTCGGCGCGCTGCTGATCGCCTGGGGCGTGACGGTGGGTATTCTGCTGATGTCAGGTCTGTTCCTGCGGCTGCTGGGTGATAAAGGCGTGAATGCGCTGGAGCGGCTGATGGGATTAATACTGATTATGCTGGCCACACAGATGTTCCTGGACGGCATTCGGGCTTATCTGAAGTTATAAGCGCACCTTTGTCCTTTTGCCCTGACAGGCTGGCAGGCAGCCGCATTAATTCAGCCTGTTTATCACAAAGTTACGGCATTGAAATGAACAATATTATTTATATAATGAGGGTATTATTGCCCCTATTTTTTGGCGTGCTCTATCTGATAACAGGTTACGTCTCCCTTCAGGAAGTGCTGCAGTATGCCAACGGCGGCCATTCAGGAGTGATCACCGATATGCGCAGTTATCTGGTTGCCCCGCTACTCTGCGCGTTGCTCTGGCTGCTGGTTTATCTGGTAGCCTGGTGGGGGTTCAGAAAAATTGCCTTCCTGTCTGCGGCTAAAGAAACAGCCTTTCAGGCACTATTCTTTCTGGCAAATATACTCTGCTTGGCTGGCCTGACCGTATTATCCGTCTCGGGCCGGAAAGCGGCGTTGAATGACGTGCAGCTGATCCATGTTGACGTCACTGATTTTGCCTGGGTTTACTTACTTGCCGCCGCCATTACGCTGGTTGTTTTTGCAGTGATAAGAAGAAAATGGGCATGAACAGGCTGCTGCAGATTATCAAAAGCTGTCTGCTGCGTACGTTTAACTATGAGGGGCGCGAAGGAAGGACGAGCTATTTTATTTTCCTGCTGTTTCAGCTGGTCTGGTTCTGCAGTTATCTGCAATGGTTTACCGGGCCACAACATGAAATAGGCTTAATCGCGCTGCTGCTGTTTATTTTGCCTGTTTTTTCCTGCGGGGTGAGGAGAATAAATGACTCTGGCTATTCACGCGGCGTCATTGTCCTTTTGGTGGTGGCGCCTTATCTGCTGTTCCCTTTTTTACTCTTCCCCCGCTCGCGGGAAAAAAACCTGACGGACCGATAGCCCGTCGGGTTGGTCAGGAAAGCAGTGCGAAAGCAATCATACCTACGATAGCCCCGGTAGTGCCGAGAATGGTTTCCATCAGTGTCCAGGTCTTCAGCGTTTCCGCTTCGCTGGCCCCGGTGAAGCGACCAAACAGCCAGAACCCGGCATCGTTCACATGGCTGATAATGATTGAGCCACCGCCGATGCAGATCGATAGCGCCGCCAGCTGAGCGCCGCTGTAGTGCAACGGTTCAATCACCGGCATGATTAAGCCTACCGTGGTCAGACAGGCGACCGTTGCCGATCCCTGAATCACCCGCACCGCACCTGACAGGATAAAGCAGGCCAGCGCAATTGGCAGTCCTGCGCCGGTCAGCGCATTGCCCAGCACCGGACCCACGCCGGAGTCCACCAGCACCTGCTTAAACACGCCGCCCGCGCCAATCACCAGCAGGATAATACCGGCCGGTTGCAGCGCGCTGCCGCACACCTGCATTACCCGCTCTTTATCCATACCCTGACGGTAAGCCAGGCCATAAATCGCCACCAGCAGCGCCAGCAGGATTGCGGTGAAAGGATGGCCGATAAATTCCAGCCACTCATACAGGGTGGTGCCTTCGGTCGTGAAGCGTGCGCCGATGGTTTTCAGGCCAACCAG
Source organism: Pantoea sp. Ft-CA_14 (assembly GCF_024520875.1). Taxonomy (NCBI): domain Bacteria; kingdom Pseudomonadati; phylum Pseudomonadota; class Gammaproteobacteria; order Enterobacterales; family Erwiniaceae; genus Pantoea; species Pantoea sp. Ft-CA_14. Next base: position 126,429 of record NZ_JALNPM010000016.1, read on the forward strand.
CACCAGCGGAAACAGAATCAGTGAGAGGCTGAAGCCAAACGACGGCAGCTTGCTCTCATCGACATCCGGTTGATGATCTTCCGGCGGCGCGCTGAACGAGACGTGGTTGCCAATGAAGTTGCCAAACAGTGGCCCGGCAATCAGCATGCCCGGGATCGCCGCACAGAGACCCAGCAGGATCATCCAGCCAAAATCTGCGTGCATCTGCGAAGCCAGCAGCATCGGGGCCGGTCCGGGCAGCAGAAACGCCGCCGCTGCGGCCACACCAGCAAACAGCGGGATCACCAGCTTCACCAGATTGCCGCCGGTACGCCGTGCCACCGCAAAAGCGATACTGATCAACAGCACGACTGCCACCTCAAAGAAGAGCGGCAGCGCGCAGATCAGACCGGCAATGCCCATCGCGTAATGGGCACGGCTCTGACCAAAGGTTTTCAGCATCCGGATGGCGATCTGATCAACTGCGCCGGTTTCATGCAGGATTTTGCCGAACATCGCGCCCAGCGCGACCACAATCGCGAGGAAGCCGAGCGTGCCGCCCATCCCCTTCTGCATGGTTTCAGCGATCTGATTCAGTGGCATGCCGGAGAACAGCCCGGCACCGATGGACACTAACATCAATGCGACGAAGGCGTGCATACGGGCCTTCATCACCAGGAAAAGCAGCAGCAGCACGGAGCCTGCTGCGGTTAAAACGAGTGTTGCGGTATTCATCTCTAACCCTGGCTGATAGCGTCCTGGATAGTCGCAACCGTAGCCGCCACCACATCGTCCAGTGAATGCGCGATATCCACCACCAGTACATCCGGCTCGTCCCGCCCTGGCTCTTCCAGCGTCGCAAACTGCGTTACCAGCATCTGCGGCTTGAAGAAGTGGCCTTTACGCGCTTTCAGGCGGGCTTCGATGGTGTCGAAATCGCCCTTCAGGTAGACGAAACGCAGATTGTCATTTCCCTGACGCAGGATGTCGCGATAACTTTTCTTCAGTGCTGAACAGACAATGATGGAAATCGCCTGGGTGCGCTGCATAGCAAACGCGGCGTCGTTCAGTGCCTGTAACCACGGCTGGCGATCGTTGTCATCCAGCGGATGACCATCGGCCATCTTCAGGATGTTGGCGCGGGGGTGGAGAAAATCACCGTCAAGAAAGGCTGTATTCAGTTGGTGAGAGACCTGATTGGCGACGGCAGACTTTCCGCTGCCTGAAACGCCCATCAGGATAAAAACGTGATGCGACGGGGATTGCGTTGTCATTTTTCTGCTCCGGCAGGTGAGAATTTGCCAATGTTACCGATAACAATGTCGTTTCTCATTCTCCTGGCCGCTTAACAGCCTGGCAACCTTTTTACCAGGAAATGCATGAAAGTGTGAGCTGACTCATAAAAACGCCACAATCAGATGCTGCCACCTTCACTGATCTCAAAACCAACATCCAGCGGCTGGCAGGTGCTGGTTTCTCCGGCAATGCGCGCCAGCAGCAGCGCCGCAGCTTCACGCCCCATGCGGTCGCGTGGCGTCAGCACTGTTGCCAGTTGTGGCGTGACAACCTGACTGATGTCATGGCCGTGGAAACCGGCTATCGCCATCTGAGAGGGCACCTGCAATCCCTGGCGCTGGCACTCAAACATCGCGCCGACCGCCAGATCGTCATTGGTACAGAACAGGCTATCTGTTTCGGGGTAAAGGCGCTGCGCCTCACGCAGCAGATCACAACCGGCGCTGAATGAAGAGGCATCTTCCATCATCACACTGCGTGGCGTCAGCCCCGCTTCGCGCATCGCGATTTCGTAACCGCGCTGCTTCTGCAGCGTACGTTCATCCAGGCGTGCGCCGAGGTAGACGGTATGACGATGACCTTTGCTGAGGATTGCCTGCGTCATCTGCCGGGCCGCTTCAACGTTATCGAAGCCTACCGCCATATCCAGGCAGGGCGTGACGCTGTCCATCACCTCAATCACCGGGATACCGGCCACTTCCAGCATGCGCAGCGTACCTGGTGTATGGGTGCGTTCGGTGAGGATAACCCCATCAATGTTCCAGCCCAGTAGCGAGCGCAGTTGCAGCTCCTCTTTTTGCGGGTTGTAACCAAAGTGGGCGACCAGCGTCTGATAGTTGGCTTCGTCGGTGACGGCTTCGATGCCGCGCAATACGTCAGCAAAAACCTGGTTTGTGAGTGACGGCAGCAGTACGCCAATGGCGCGGCTGGTGGCGTTAGAAAGCATATCGGGGGCGCGATTGGGGATATAACCCAGCTCATCCAGTGCCACCGCAATCTTATCCCGCAGGGCAACGGAGACCTGCTCTGGATTACGCAGGTAACGGCTGACGGTCATTTTAGTAATGCCGACGCGATCGGCAACGTCCTGTAATACCGGTCTTTTCTTCTTCATCGTAGCGCCTGGGATCGCCCTTAAAGCTAAAGTACGATGAGTCTATCACTTTTCTGTCACAAAATTGCCAACCGGGCGCGACGATGCGCGCCCGTTATCTGCTTAGACCGGTGGCAGATCAAACAGCAGGACTTCTGCAGCCGAGCTGGCTTCAATGGTCAGCGCGCTTTCGTCCCAGATCGCCAGGGCGTCGCTGGTGGTGATCGCGTTGCCGTTAACGGTAACATCACCTTTCACCACCTGAATCCAGATACGACGTCCCGCATCAATCGCGACATTGTCCTGTTCGCCGGCAGCCATTACCCAGCGCGATAAGGTCATGTCCTGAAAGACTTTCAGCGATCCTTCACGGGCATCCGGGCTTAACACCAGCTGACGCCCCTGCACATCCGGGAAGCGGCGCTGATCGTAGCGCGGCTCGATACCGGTACGCTCAGGAATGATCCAGATCTGATAAAGGTGCAGCGGCTCGCTTTCGCTGGCGTTGTACTCAGAGTGACGTACGCCGGTGCCGGCGCTCATAATCTGGAACTCCCCTGCCGGGATCTGCTCTTTGTTGCCCATGCTGTCCTGATGCTCAACCGTACCGGAGAGCACGTAGGTCAGGATTTCCATATCCTTGTGAGGATGGGTACCAAATCCCTGACCGCCATCAATCACATCTTCATTGATGACCCGCAGCGCGGAGAAACCCATAAAGTTCGCATCGTGATAGCTGGCGAAAGAGAATGTGTGCCAGCTATCCAGCCAGCCATGGTTTGCGTGACCGCGTTCTTCAGCTTTGCGTACATAGATCATGTTCAAATCTCCTCAATGTTTTTTATAGTCTGTCCCTGAGGGGGTCTGATTGATAGCTGAAAAACTTCACGCCTCTGTTCAAAATAGTTGAATGAGCATTGAGCAGTGGCTGAAAAGCACTGAAGAAGGGCAGGCAAAAAAAAGCCAGCGGATAAGCTGGCTAAATAATACTGGAAGCAATGTGAGCAATGTCGTGCTTTCTCAGGCTGTCGGGCGACCTCCCGAGAATGCATGACAATAATAATCATTATCATTCGCGTCTGTAAAGTCATTTTCACATTTTTTACCCTGATTAACGCGGTGAATACCTTGATGTTTAAAGGGTTTAATGCTGTGGCGGGTTTTAAATCGCGTCACAGCGTATTTTAACTCTGATCCCCTGAATGCAAAAAAGGCCCCTTCCGGGGTAATGCTGATCAGTTAAGATTAGATTTGTAAAGGCTGTCACGGTCAAACGTGGCGGCTTTTTTTCCGGGCGGGCCAGCCGCAGGGCGGGCCTGAGCACCTCTGCTGCTGCCGGGCCGTCCTCGCGCCGCTCACGCGGTACCTTCGGCTTTGACGTCGTGCC
>NZ_JALNPM010000017.1:0-114512 GCF_024520875.1 Pantoea sp. Ft-CA_14
TCAGAAGTGAAACGCCGTAGCGCCGATGGTAGTGTGGGGTCTCCCCATGCGAGAGTAGGGAACTGCCAGGCATCAAACAAGTGAAGAAGCCCCGCACGAAAGTGCGGGGCTTTTTTACGTCTGCAGATCGTGAAAAACTGCATCACAACATCCATTTCAGCGTTTCTCAAGCCAGTCAGCAATGAAGTCTGCAACGCTGTCCGGACGATTTATATCCAGAACTGGCACGTTCAGCGTTAATTTCTGGTCGCTGGCGACAGCGATTACCTGCTCATCAAGCAGTTCCTCGATCCCACCCTTGATCCCGGCCCGCCATAAAACAATTTTAGGTACGGGTTCATCTTTGAAGCCTTCGACCAGCACGACCTCAAGCGTAGCGTGATCCATGCGGCTGAGCAGATAAGGCAGATTAATCGACTGCTTTTCCGGCGTCTCACACATCAATGCCCATCGCTCTGAACTGGCCACTATCACCTGACTGGCACCCGCTTTTCTGAGCAGATAGCTATCTTTGCCTGGCGTATCCACATCCATCTGATGATGGGTATGTTTAATCAATCCTGCGCGGATACCTTTAGCGCCGAGAGTCGGTATCACCTGCTGCAATAGCGTCGTTTTACCGGTTCCACTCCAGCCCACAATAGCAAGTATAGGTAATGACATATCAGCCTCTGTCGTTCAGGTCATCAGGCGTATTGATATTGCGGAAGGCAGCCTCATCATCATCCATCCGGACAGCATGACCACCGTGGTCGCGCAGAAAATGCATAAGACGTCGTTCTCCAGCCTGAAGATAGTCATAAAGAGGTGCAGCCATCTCCCGATGAATCAGCGCCAGCGTCGGGTGATCGCGCGACTGTGAACGTACCCAGACTGCCGGCGCCTCTTCGCGTTGATGGAGCAGTTTTTCGACGAAGTTGAGAGGTATTGCAGGCGTATCGCAGGAGCAAAAAGCGGCCCATTCACCGTCGATGGCGAGCAACCCACTGTAGATACCGGCCAGCGGACCGGGATAATCATCAAAAACATCCTGAATAACCCGACATCCGCTTAACTGATAGCGATCAATATTACGATTCGCATTAATCATGACAATGTCGACTTGTGGCCTGAGCCGTTCAAGGACATGCTGATAAAGCGGCCTGCCATCCAGCTGTACTAACCCTTTGTCCTGACCACCCATACGGCGGCCCTGACCACCGGCCAGAATGATGCCGGTTAATATTGTCATGACTGTGCCCTCGCTGATGACGCACTGTGAAAGGAGAAATCTGAATGAAATGCCATCGTTTAAACGAGTTAATCGCGTTGCTGCAACCCGCCTGGCAAAAAGAGCCTGATCTTAATCTGGTCACATTTTTGCAGAAACTGGCTCAGGAATCTGGTTTCCGTGGCCCGTTAAGTGAATTAACCGATGATGTATTAATTTACCATCTCAAGATGCGTGACTCAGCCAGCGATGATGAGATACCAGGCCTGAAAAAAGATTATGAAGTTGATTTCAAAACAGCACTGCTCCGCGCACGGGGTGTCATTAAACAGGACGAGTAGTGTTATCCTTGGCTGCTATTTGCAAGGGCAACTACAGGTAACATGATGAGCGACGCTGCTTTTAACTTCCAGACATTGAATCCCGACGTGTTGCTTGATGCGCTCTGGGAAACAGGAATTCGCGTCGAATCGGGTCTGACAGCCCTGAACAGCTACGAGAACAGGGTTTATCAATTCAGCGACGACGAAAAACGCCGCTATGTTGCGAAGTTTTATCGCCCACAGCGCTGGCGTGCCGAACAGATTGCTGAAGAACATCAGTACGCACTTGATCTGCTGGCTGACGAAGTGCCCATCGCGGCGCCACTGCGGTTAAAGGGTGAGACACTGCATAGTCACGCTGGCTTCTTCTTTGCCGTATTCCCCAGCCTGGGCGGACGACAATATGAGACAGACAACGAAGATCAGATGGAGTGGGTAGGCCGCTTCCTGGGCCGCATTCATCAGACCGGGCGTAAAGCGCTGTTCAGGCATCGGCCTGCCATCGGTCTGGATGAATATCTGCATGAACCCCGGCAGGTGCTGGAGCACTCTCTGTTAGTGCCTGCATCGCTTAAAGTCGCACTGCTACAGGCTATCGATAAGCTGGGAAACACGCTGCAACAACAGTGGCACACCACGTGGCAGCCGCTACGATTACATGGCGACTGCCATCCGGGTAATATCCTGTGGCGTGACGGACCGCTGTTTGTCGATCTGGATGATGCCCGTAATGGCCCGGCCGTGCAGGATCTCTGGATGCTGATCAGCGGCGATCGTCAGGAACAGCGTATTCAATGGGATATACTGCTGGAGGCGTACAGTGAGTTCAGTGATTTTGATATTAATGAATTGTCACTGATTGAACCTTTACGCGCCATGCGCATGGTTTATTATCTGGCCTGGGTTGTCCGACGCTGGCAGGATCCCGCTTTTCCGCGCGCTTTCCCCTGGATGACAGATGAAGATTTCTGGCGCAGGCAAATTTCACTCTTTACCGAGCAGGAGAAGCTGTTGCAGGAACCTCCTCTGCAGCTGACACCGCAATATTAATGACGTAGTCAGGAGAATTTTTCACGATGAAAAAAATTTGGTTTGCACTGATGGGTTTAGTGCTGGCATTCAGCGCATCTGCTGCCCAGTTCACTGAAGGTAAACAATATGTGAGTCTGCCTAAACCTGTGGCCGGCGAACCTCAGGTGATGGAGTTCTTCTCCTTCTTCTGCCCGCACTGCTATCAGTTTGAACGTATTTATCACGTCAATGACGCGGTGAAAAAGAATCTGCCTGCTGACACTAAGATGGTGAAATACCACGTCGATTTTCTCGGTGGAGAGCTGGGGCCGGTCGTGACCCATGCCTGGGCTGTCGCGATGGCGCTGGGCGTTGAAGATAAAGTGACAGCACCGATCTTCGATGGCATTCAGAAAACGCAGACCATCACCGATCCTGCCAGTCTGAAAGAGACCTTTGTCAAAGCGGCCGGTATCTCTGCGGCGGACTATGATGCAGCCTGGAACAGCTTCGCCGTAAAAGCGCTGGTTGCGCAGCAGCAAAAAGCCGCTGCTGATGTTGATCTGCGTGGTGTGCCTGCTATTTTCGTGAATGGCAAATACATGGTTAACAACGGCGGTCTTGATACCAGCTCTATGGATAATTTCGTCGCAGACTATGCGAACGTGGTTAAATTCCTGGTAAGCCAGAAGTAATCAGCCTCACACCCCCGTTGAACGCCAGCTCTGCTGGCGTTTTTTTTATGCCTTTGAACAACGGGCCAATTTTTGTCCATCTCCAGGGCATAAATTTAATATCCACACAAGGGATCGCGCTATTAAAAATAGCGATCGGGTCACGGAAATTAAATAAGCCAATGAAATTTATGGTTTTTATTCAAGTGTCGATTATTTATTTTCCTGAAAAACAGCGCGTTATAATTTTTACGCACAAAGTTATCCACAGAACGATCGTTGCGATCCTGTCCCCAAAAGCGTGAAAAACTCCAGACGTGGCACGCCTTAGTTCACCATTTCTGCCTGGTTGTGGCATCCTTATAGCCCAACTCATAGCAACGAAGACTACACAGACTTATGGCGCAAATAGCAGAAAATCCCCTGATTCTGGTCGATGGCTCATCCTATCTTTATCGCGCGTATCACGCGTTTCCGCCGCTGACCAACAGTGCAGGTGAACCCACTGGCGCCATGTACGGCGTGCTCAACATGCTGAAAAGCCTGCTGGCGCAATACAATCCGAGTCACGTTGCTGTGGTGTTCGATGCCAAAGGCAAAACCTTCAGGGACGAGCTGTTTGAGCATTACAAATCTCACCGTCCCCCGATGCCTGACGAGCTCCGTGCACAAATTGAGCCACTGCATGAGATGGTGCGGGCGATGGGGCTGCCGTTGCTGGCTGTGAGCGGCGTCGAGGCTGATGATGTCATCGGTACGCTGGCGCTGGAAGCGGAGAAAAAGGGTCTCTCAGTGCTGATCAGCACTGGCGACAAAGATATGGCGCAGCTGGTCACGCCCGCCATCACGCTGATTAACACCATGAGCAACACCATTCTGGGACCAGAAGAGGTTGAGCAGAAATATGGTGTTCCACCCGCATTGATCATCGACTTCCTTGCCATGATGGGTGATAGCTCCGACAACATTCCTGGCGTGCCAGGCGTCGGTGAGAAAACGGCACAGGCGTTGCTGCAGGGGCTGGGCAGCATGCAGACGATCTATGACAATCTGGACAAAGTGGCCGATCTCGGCTTTCGTGGTGCCAAAACCATGGCGACCAAACTTGAGCAGAATCGTGATGTGGCGTTTCTCTCTTATCAGCTGGCGACCATTAAGACAGACGTTGAGCTGGCGCTGCCCTGTGAAGAGCTCACAGTCACTGAACCCGATACAGAGGCATTGCAGGCCCTGTTCAGTCGTTACGAGTTCAAACGCTGGCTGAGTGACCTGCAGGACGGTAAATGGCTGCAGGGTAAAAAGAGCACTACGCAGGCGCAAAAAGCGCAGGCCGATGAACCGGCCCTGGTGGCTGAAACCAGCAGCGTGTTACCGACCGAGGGTTATGTCACCATTCTGGATCAGGATCTCTTTGATAGCTGGCTGGAGAAGCTGAAAAACAGCGAAGTCTTTGCGTTTGATCTGGAGACCGACGCGCTGGATACCCTGAGCGCTAATATCGTCGGCATCAGCTTCGCGGTGGCGCCCGGTGAAGCCGCCTATCTGCCGGTTGCCCATGACTATCTTGATGCGCCTGATCAACTGGATCGCGCCACCGTTCTGGCACAGCTCAAGCCCTTGCTGGAAGATGAGAGCGCCTGGAAAGTTGGCCAGAACTTGAAATACGATCGCGGCGTGCTGAAAAACTACGACATTGAACTGGCCGGTATCAAATTCGACACCATGCTTGAGTCCTATATCCTCAACAGCGTGGTGGGCAAACATGACATGGATAGCCTGGCCGCTCGCTGGCTTAACCATAAAACCGTGACCTTCCAGGAGATCGCCGGTAAAGGCAAAAATCAGCTGACGTTCAATCAAATCGCATTAGAGCAGGCATCCCATTACGCTGCAGAAGATGCAGATGTGACCCTGCAGCTGCATCTGAAGATGTGGCCAGAGCTGGAGAAAGAAGCGGGTCCGAAAAAAGTCTTCGAACAGATTGAGATGCCGTTACTGACGGTGATTTCGCGCATAGAGCGCAACGGTGTGCTGATCGATCAGTCTATTCTGGCGCAGCATTCGAAAGAGCTGACGGCCCGACTGGCTGAGCTTGAGTTGAAAGCGCATGAGCTGGCGGGGGAACCCTTCAACCTCTCATCCACCAAGCAGCTTCAGGTGATCCTGTTTGAAAAACAGGGCATCAAGCCCACAAAGAAAACACCAGGCGGCGCGCCGTCAACCAGCGAAGAGGTGTTAGCCGAGCTGGCACTTGATTATCCGTTACCCAAAGTGATTCTGGAGCATCGCGGCTTATCCAAACTTAAGTCTACTTACACGGATAAATTACCGCTGATGATTAATCCGATCAGTGGCAGGGTACATACCTCTTATCATCAGGCCGTCACCGCAACCGGACGTTTATCCTCTGCCGATCCGAATCTGCAAAACATTCCGGTGCGTAATGATGAAGGACGCCGAATCCGTCAGGCATTTGTAGCGGCCAAAGGCCATCGCATTGTGGCGGCAGACTATTCACAAATCGAACTGCGTATCATGGCGCATCTCTCTCAGGACAAAGGATTACTGGACGCTTTTGCCCAGGGCGAAGATATCCACCGCGCGACGGCATCCGAAGTGTTTGGCGTGGCGCTGGATAAGGTCAGCGGCGAACAGCGTCGCAGCGCCAAAGCGATCAACTTTGGTCTGATTTATGGCATGAGCGCCTTTGGCCTGTCGCGTCAGCTGAATATCGGTGCGGGTGAAGCGAAAAAGTATATGGATCTCTACTTTGAACGCTATCCGGGCGTCCTGCGCTATATGGAGAACACACGCCAGCTGGCGGCGAGTAAAGGCTATGTCGAAACGCTGGAAGGCCGTCGGCTGTGGCTGCCCGATATTAAATCCGGTAACGCCATTCGCCGGAAAGCCGCTGAACGTGCCGCGATCAATGCGCCGATGCAGGGAACGGCAGCGGATATCATTAAGCGGGCAATGATTGCCGTGGATAACTGGCTGGAACAGCAAAACGACAATGCCGTCAGAATGATCATGCAGGTTCACGATGAACTGGTGTTCGAAGTCAAAGCCGAGGCGGTTGAAGAGGCGAGCCAGAAAATCCGTGCGCTGATGGAAGGTAGCGTGCAGCTCGACGTACCTTTACTGGTTGAGGTCGGTGTGGGTGACAACTGGGATGAAGCCCACTGATTCGATGCGTGTGGTCGGTTCTGAAGAACAGAATCGGCCCTGAATCAGGTATAAGAAAATCGTTTAGTTGACCGGTTTAGCGTGGTCAACGCTGGCACTGAGAGAAAGCGCTTTTCTAACTGCTTATCGCCTAAACACTTTTTTCGTCATTAAACTACATCGCAACGCTATTTTTGTGACGTGCATGGTAAAAAAAGTCCTGTTTCATGTAAGTAAGCAACAAAAAAGCCTTTGTCACCCACAGAAAATCAGGTAAAGTTCGTCGCGTAGGGTACAGAGGTAAGATGTTCTATCTTTCAGACCTTTTACTTCACGTAATCGGATTTGGCTGAATTTAGCCGCCCCAGTCATTCTGTGACTGGGGCGTTTTTTATTGGGCTTTTTGTACCGTCAACATCACCGGCACAAGGTTGCCACTCACTCTTCCGTGTCCTGATCTTCAACCGCAGGTTCAAGCGTATTAAACCAGCTGTCCAGCTTCTGACGAACCTTATCCACGCCGATTTTCTTCAGCGATGAGAAGAGCTCTACCTGCACATCACCAACAAATTCGAGTGCGGCTTCACGCACGACATTGAGCTGCGCTTTACGGGCACCTGAGGCCAGTTTGTCTGCTTTAGTGAGAAGCAACAGCACCGGAATGCCACTTTCCACTGACCACTGAATCATCTGCCGGTCGAGATCTTTCAGCGGATGACGGATATCCATCAGGATAACCAGTCCTTTCAGCGCCTGACGTTTTTGCAGGTATTCACCTAACGCGCGCTGCCACTTCAGCTTCATCTCTTCCGGAACTTCGGCATAACCGTAACCGGGCAGGTCGACCAGACGCTTACCTTCTTTCACTTCAAACAGGTTAATCAGCTGCGTACGTCCCGGCGTTTTACTGGTACGCGCCAGACCCTTCTGATTGGTTAACGTATTCAGCGCACTCGATTTTCCCGCGTTCGAGCGGCCAGCGAAAGCCACCTCAATTCCGGTATCGGCAGGCAGATGGCGGATATCCGGCGCGCTCATGACAAAGTGGGTAACGTGGTAATTCAATTCAGACAAGGTGACACTCCAGAAAACGCATTAAGGCAATGCGGGCGATTATACGCGTTATGACGCGAAAGTGCTCAATCGCATCTCGGTAACAAACTTTGTAAGAGATTTGCCATTCACGGTGCGGGTTATTTCGCTTTTTACTTTAATTACTAAAAATAAAAAAATATGTAATTCAAACTCTTATCTTAAAACGTTCTTTTTTTGAACTAACTATTTTTGACACTGACTTGAGGCTTTTACCAGTTGGTCTACATTAGTGTGCAGTGCACGGCAGCACACATCAGGATGATGCGCTCAGGGATACCAGGAGGGTTATGAGCGATGGAATGGAACAGGGTCAGGGATGCGGCCAGACAGGGATAAGGAATAGCTCAGGAGTTGAGCAGGCGCGGGATTAACCGGGATGTTACGAGCCGAAAAGGATTTAAAACATGATTCCTTCTTATGAAGGTATGAAATAAGGCGACAGCTTGAGCTGTCGCCTTTTTTCTTTGTCTACTTTCTGCTAGATTTCGCCGCAATTCTATACTGAATAAAAAAAGCCGGGACCGAATACTATGAAGCAACCTGCACGAGCTGCTAACGGCAAACCTGCCGTCAAAGCCAAACGCAAATCGCGTGACGATATCAACCATGAAGCACGCGATCGCAAACGTGATAAAAAGCATCGCGGACATGCATCTGGCAGCCGTGCTAATCCGGCGGCGTCCGAAAACAATGGCGGACGTCAGGCGGACAGCGTCAAAGATCCGCGCATCGGGAGTAAAAAACCGGTGGCCCTGATCGCTGAAGGAAAAACCGCCGCCGTTAAACCAAAGAAAAGCGCAGAAAAACCGGCAGCAGAGAAGAAAGTGCGTCTGACACCAGAAGAAGAGCTGGCGAAGCTGGAAAATGACGAACGTCTGGATGCGCTGCTGGATCGGCTGGAAAATGGCGAAACGCTGTCGGCTGAAGATCAGGGCTGGCTGGATGCCTCGCTGGATCGTATCGATGAACTGATGGAGCAGTTAGGCATTGTGATGGATGATGCCGAAGATGAGCAGGCTGAAGAAGATATGTACCGTCTGCTGAAAGGCAACTAAGCAAATTTGATCGGCATGCGTTACCCGCATGCCGCGCTTAACAGGTAAACGACAATGTTTTGGCCTGGATCAATTTTCGCGCTGCTGGCGACATGTTATCTGCTGTGGTTATTGTTTAAACTACGACGCCTGTCGCGTCTGAAGCAACGTTTACGTCGGGTCTCATCCCGCTCACCTTTTATCTCCTCTTCTTCGCGACCTTCTCTCAGACGACGTCACCGGAAGGAGTGAGCATGCCATCGCAGCAGATTGAGTGGGATCAGGCGTTAATTGAAAAGTACAATTATGCCGGCCCGCGTTACACCTCCTATCCCACTGCGCTGGAGTTCAGCGAGCAGTACGCGGAAAACGACTTCCAGCGTGCCGTGGCGCGTTACCCCGATCGTCCGCTGTCGCTCTATGTCCATATTCCCTTCTGCCATCGTCTCTGCTACTTCTGCGGCTGCAATAAGATAGTGACGCGTCAGCGTCACAAAGCGGACCGCTATCTGGATGTGCTTGAGCAGGAGATTATTCAGCGTGCGCCGCTGTTTCGTCAGCGTCAGGTCACGCAGCTTCACTGGGGCGGCGGCACGCCAACCTTCCTCGACAATGCGCAGATTTCCCGGCTGGTGGGTTTACTGAAGCAGCATTTCAGTGTGGCCGATGATGCCGAAATGTCGATCGAAGTGGATCCCCGGGAAATTGAGCAGGATGTGATTGATCACCTGCGATCGCTGGGATTCAACCGGCTGAGCATGGGGGTGCAGGACTTCAACAAATCGGTGCAGGAGCGGGTTAACCGGGTACAGGATGAAGAGATGATTTTCGGGCTGATGGCGCGTGCCCGTGAACAGGGGTTCAGCTCGACCAGCATTGACCTGATCTATGGTTTACCCCTGCAGACGCCCGCCAGCTTCGCCTGGACGCTGGAGCGGGTACTGGCGCTGAGCCCGGATCGTCTTAGCGTCTTTAACTATGCGCATTTGCCGGCGATGTTCGCGGCACAGCGTAAAATCAAAGAGGGTGAACTGCCATCGGCTCAGCAAAAGCTGGATATTTTACAGCAGACCATCGCAACCCTGACTCAGCAGGGCTACCAGTTCATTGGAATGGATCACTTTGCGAAGCCGCAGGATGAACTGTCTATCGCGCAGCGCAAAGGCCAGCTGCATCGCAATTTCCAGGGATACACGACGCAGGGCGACAGCGATTTGCTGGGGCTTGGCGTCTCTGCCATCAGCATGATTGGCGACAGTTATGCGCAGAACCAGAAAGACCTTAATACCTGGTACAATTGTGTGGAACAGCAGGGAAATGGCCTGTGGCGTGGCATCGCCTTAACCGACGATGATTGCCTGCGTCGGGACGTGATAAAAACGCTGATTTGCAACTTCTCGCTGAATTTTGCCGCGACAGAAGCGCAATGGGGCATTCGCTTCAGCGACTATTTTGCTGAGGACCTGGCGCTGCTGAAACCGTTGATAACCGATGGGCTGGTGGAACAAACCGCTACGGGGCTGGAGGTGACGGGAATTGGCCGGTTACTGATCCGCAATATCTGCATGTGCTTTGATCGCTATCTGCGTCAGAAAGCGCGTCAGCAGCAGTTCTCCCGCGTTATCTGAAGAAACGGGCTGGCAGACTTCACCAGCCCGTACTGAACCGCTTATTCCATGCCCAGCTCTTTGAGCTTGCGCGTCAGCGTGTTTCGTCCCCAGCCCAGCAAACGTGCCGCTTCCTGTTTGTGGCCCTGCGTATGACGCAGCGCAGTAGTGAGCAGCGTGCGCTCCATCTCTGGCTGGGCTTCTGACAGCAGATTCTGATGACCGGAACGCAGAGCGCGATCGGCCCACTGTGCCAGCAGCGTTGCCCAGCTGTCAGGCAGCGACTGTACCGGATTCTCCGGCGTACTGGATTCAAACAGTTCTCCGGGCAGGTCCTGAATCAGGACTTCCTGACCCGCAGCCATCACGGTCAGCCAGCGACAGGTGTTCTCCAGCTGACGCACGTTACCTGACCAGTGCAGTCGGGTTAACGCTGTCTCGGTTTCCGGATGCAGAATCTTCGCTTCCACACCCAGCTCACGCGCCGCCACCTGCAGGAAATAACGCGCCAGACGCGGGATATCCTCACGACGCTCACGCAGCGGTGGCAGATGCACACGAATCACGTTCAGGCGGTGAAACAGATCCTCACGGAACTTGCCTTCCTGTACGCGTAATTCCAGATTCTGGTGGGTCGCCGCGATAATACGCACATCCACTTTGACCGGCGCATAGCCACCAACGCGATAGAACTGGCCATCGGCCAGCACGCGCAGCAGACGGGTCTGCACATCCAGCGGCATATCACCGATCTCATCCAGAAACAGCGTGCCGCCATCCGCCTGCTCAAAACGGCCCTGACGGATCTGGTTCGCCCCGGTAAAGGCGCCTTTTTCGTGACCAAACAGTTCTGATTCAATTAAATCTTTGGGGATCGCCGCCATGTTGAGCGCGATAAAGGGCGCTTTGGTGCGCGGGCTATGGCGATGCAGCGCATGGGCCACCAGCTCTTTACCGGTACCGGACTCGCCGTTGATCAGCACACTGATCGACGAGCGCGATAATCGTCCGATGATGCGGAACACATCCTGCATCGCGGGCGCTTCACCGATGATATCGGTGGTGGGTCCGCTGACCGGCTGATTACGTGGCTGCTGCTGCTCCTGATAGTGGCTGATAGCACGCTCGACCAGCGCAACCGCTTCATCGATATCGAACGGCTTAGGCAGGTAATCAAAGGCACCCTGCTGATAGGCGCTGACGGCAGCGTCCAGATCTGAATGCGCCGTCATTATGATGACCGGAAGCATCGGATGACGCTGTTTAATCTGTTTCAGCAGCGCCAGGCCATCCATACCGGGCATGCGAATGTCTGACAGTAAAACGTCCGGGGTCTTGGTTGAGAGGGCATCCAGCACCTCGCTTGCGCTGTCAAAAGTCGCACAGCTCAAACCGGCTCCAGTGAGCGCGCGTTCAAGCACCCAGCGGATGGAGCTATCGTCATCGACGATCCAGACTATCCCTCGTTGCATAGAAACCTCACTGGCGAATAGGCAGGTAAACCGAGAATTCGGTGTGTCCCGGCCAACTGTTAAATTCTATTTTTCCTGAATGTTGATCAATCAGGCTACGGGCGATGGAGAGGCCTAAACCGGTACCGCCTTCGCGTCCGCTGACCATCGGATAAAACAGCGTATCCTGCAGCTGGGCCGGAATGCCGGGGCCATCATCTTCAATATCAATACGTGCCACCAGGCGATAACGCGTGCCGTGCAGCGTCAGCTGGAAAGCCGTGCGGGTGCGGATAATAATGGTGCCGCCATCGTCGCCCAGCGCCTGAAGCGCATTGCGCACCACGTTAAGCAGCACCTGTTCAATCTGATCGGGATCGTGCGGCAGTTCCGGCAGGCTGGGATCATAATCCCGTACCAGCGAGACATTCTCCGGCAGCTCCATCGACACCAGATTAACCACCCGTTCGGCCACCTGATGAATGCTCTGCGTGATGTGCATGCCCGGCTGCTGCGGCCCCAGCAGACGATCAACCAGATTCCGCAACCGGTCGGCCTGTTCAATAATCACTTTGGTATATTCATTCAGCGAGGGATCGGGCAGGGCGCGGGATAAAAGCTGTGCCGCGCCGCGCAATCCTCCCAGCGGATTTTTAATCTCATGGGCCAGGCCGCGAACCAGATCGCGAGCGGCCACCTGCTGGGCGTGCTGTAACTGCTCCTGACTGAGACGACGCTGATTATCCATCGGCGCCATTTCCATCAGGATTAAGCCATCGGGTAACCGCTGGGCGGTCAGCGACATAATGTGCGCGCGACCATCTACCACCAGCGTGACCTCACTGTCAGTAAATCCCTGGCCAGCCTCAAGACTCTCGCGCATCACCTCGATATTCAGCGAAAAGTAGCCGGTTAATTCCGGTAACGGCGTGCCGAACAATTTGCGTGAGCTTTGCGCCAGTAATTGCTGCGCCGCCGGGTTGGCGTAATGAATAACCAGATCGTTATCCACCAACAAAATACTGTTGATTAACGCGTTGAGAATCTGCCCTGCATCGGGCAGAGAGCCAGTTGCCATACAACGTTCCTCTGCACTAAAGAGGTGCATTTTAGTCTTTAAGCCGAAAAGAGGGCGAATGAACGGTGAATTCGCGGAGAAAAAAGCCCATCCGAAGATGGGCTAAAAGTTTCCACGGCAACAAAAAACGTCTGACCAGTTAAACGCTGTAGTAGAGCTCGAACTCAACCGGGTGTGGCGTCATGCGAACGCGATCCATCTCTGCTTTACGCAGTTCGATGTAAGCATCGATCGATTCGTCAGTGAATACTCCGCCGCGGGTCAGGAACTCGCGGTCTTCGTTCAGTGCATTCAGCGCTTCTTCCAGAGAGCCTGCAACTTTTGGAATCTCAGCTTCTTCTTCCGGTGGCAGGTCATACAGGTTCTTGTCCATCGCATCGCCAGGATGGATTTTGTTGATGATGCCATCCAGGCCAGCCATCAGCAGTGCGGTGAACGCCAGGTATGGGTTAGCCGCTGGATCCGGGAAGCGCGCTTCGATACGACGCGCTTTCGGGCTGGCAACAACCGGGATACGGATTGAGGCTGAACGGTTACGGGCAGAGTAAGCCAGCATAACCGGTGCTTCGTAACCCGGGACCAGACGCTTGTAAGAGTTGGTGGTCGGGTTCGCCAGGGCGTTGATCGCTTTAGCGTGCTTGATGATACCGCCGATGTAGAACAGCGCCATTTCAGACAGGCCGCCGTACTTATCGCCGGCAAACAGGTTCTGGCCACCTTTGGAGAGTGACATATGGCAGTGCATGCCTGAACCGTTGTCGCCAAACATAGGCTTCGGCATAAAGGTCGCGGTTTTGCCGTAAGCGTGCGCAACGTTGTGAACCACATATTTGTAAATCTGAATTTCGTCCGCTTTTTTGGTCATGGTATTGAAGCGGGTTGCCACTTCGTTCTGACCCGCGGTCGCCACTTCGTGGTGATGCGCTTCAACAACCAGGCCCATCTGCTCCATGGTCAGACACATGGCAGAACGGATGTCCTGTGATGAGTCAACCGGTGGAACCGGGAAGTAGCCGCCTTTCAGACCTGGACGGTGACCTTTGTTACCGCCTTCGTACTCTTTACCGGTGTTCCATGCCGCTTCGATATCGTCGATAGCAACGTGTGAACCGGACGTCGATGAGCCGAAACGGATGTCATCGAACAGGAAGAATTCTGGTTCTGGTCCAAACAGTACGGTATCAGCGATGCCGGAAGAGCGCAGGAAATCTTCAGCGCGCTTAGCGATAGAGCGTGGATCGCGGTCGTAGCCCTGCATGGTGCCTGGCTCGAGGATGTCACAACGGATGATCAGCGTAGAATCTTCGAAGAAAGGATCCATGACCGCCGTGGTGGCGTCAGGCATCAGCACCATGTCTGATTCGTTAATGCCTTTCCAGCCGCCGATAGACGAACCATCGAACATTTTGCCTTCTTCGAAGAAGTCAGCGTTAACCTGGTGAGCAGGGATCGTAACGTGCTGTTCTTTACCTTTGGTATCGGTAAAACGCAGGTCAACAAACTTAACTTCATGCTCGTTCATCATCGAGAGAACGTGTTCAGCGGACATACTCAACTCTCCTGGAAATGGTCTTTCATTATCTACATGGCGAGGAAACGTCGTTTCCGGAATACGTTGCGGGAAAACAACTCCCTGACCAACCTCTTCCGGCACGCTCTTCAACCGACATCTGTCTGGCGTTTACGCTTGATTTAGATAAAGCGAATTCTGTGCCAACTTTTTTGATGATGCTTAAATCGCCTTGTGGTGCACCTTTTTGTCATAAAGCGGCTGCACCACGATCGTTTTATTGCACCACTGTGGTGCTTAATGGTTATCTGGTGGCACTATTTTGGTGCATCAGACCAACTTAGTGCATTTTCTGCACCGGTAACAGGGCAAATTGGCCTCCATGCAATAAACTTTCAGTGAAAAGTGTGATCGTGTTCAGTCTTCCGCTTAATCAGTGTACAATAACGCGCTATTTCTAATGCCTGAGGCAAAGCTGTGATCGAAAATTTGCGTAACATCGCCATCATCGCGCACGTTGACCATGGAAAGA
This sequence comes from Pantoea sp. Ft-CA_14, assembly GCF_024520875.1. NCBI lineage: Bacteria > Pseudomonadati > Pseudomonadota > Gammaproteobacteria > Enterobacterales > Erwiniaceae > Pantoea > Pantoea sp. Ft-CA_14. The sequence continues at coordinate 14,691 of NZ_JALNPM010000017.1, forward strand.
CCACCCTGGTTGACAAACTGCTGCAACAATCCGGTACTTTTGATGCCCGTACCGAAGCAACAGAGCGCGTGATGGACTCCAATGATTTGGAGAAAGAGCGTGGGATTACCATCCTCGCAAAAAACACCGCCATTAAGTGGAATGACTACCGTATCAACATCGTTGATACCCCGGGACACGCCGACTTCGGTGGTGAAGTTGAGCGCGTCATGTCCATGGTGGACTCGGTGCTGCTGGTTGTAGATGCGATGGATGGCCCTATGCCGCAAACCCGCTTCGTGACCAAAAAAGCGTTCGCGCATGGTCTGAAGCCGATTGTGGTTATCAACAAAGTAGACCGCCCTGGTGCGCGTCCGGATTGGGTTGTTGATCAGGTCTTTGACCTGTTCGTTAACCTGGATGCTACTGATGAGCAGCTCGACTTCCCTATCATTTTCGCCTCTGCGCTGAATGGTATTGCTGGTCTTGAGCACACCGACATGGCTGACGATATGACCCCGCTGTATCAGGCGATCGTCGACCACGTTGCGCCTCCGCAGGTTGAGGCTGACGCCCCACTGCAGATGCAAATCTCTCAGCTGGACTACAACAACTACCTGGGCGTGATCGGCATCGGCCGTATCAAGCGCGGTAAAGTTAAGCCTAACCAGCAAGTCACTATCATCGATAGCGAAGGCAAAACCCGTAACGGTAAAGTCGGTAAAGTCCTGACTCACCTGGGTCTTGAGCGTATCGACAGCGACCTGGCAGAAGCGGGCGATATCATTGCTATCACCGGTCTGGGCGAGCTGAACATCTCTGACACCATCTGTGATCCACAGAACGTGCAGGCGCTGCCAGCACTGAGCGTTGATGAGCCAACAGTTACCATGTTCTTTAACGTCAACACCTCACCGTTCTGCGGTAAAGAAGGTAAGTACGTGACTTCACGTCAGATCCTTGAGCGTCTGAACAAAGAACTGGTTCACAACGTGGCACTGCGCGTTGAAGAAACTGAAGATGCTGACGCGTTCCGCGTATCAGGTCGTGGTGAGCTTCACCTGTCAGTTCTGATCGAAAACATGCGTCGTGAAGGTTTCGAACTGGCGGTATCCCGTCCGAAAGTTATCTTCCGCGAAATCGATGGCCGTAAACAGGAGCCATTCGAGAACGTTACGCTGGATATCGAAGAGAACAACCAGGGTTCAGTCATGCAAGCCATGGGTGAGCGTAAGGGCGATCTGAAAAACATGGATCCGGATGGCAAAGGCCGCGTACGTCTCGACTACGTGATCCCAAGCCGTGGCCTGATCGGCTTCCGTAACGAATTCATGACCATGACTTCCGGTACCGGTCTGCTCTACTCTACCTTCAGCCACTACGATGACATTCGTGCGGGCGAAGTGGGCCAGCGTCAGAACGGCGTACTGATCTCCAACGGTCAGGGTAAAGCAGTTGCGTTTGCACTGTTCAGCCTGCAGGACCGCGGTAAGCTGTTCCTGGGTCACGGTGCAGAAGTCTATGAAGGCCAGATCATCGGTATTCACAGCCGTTCTAACGACCTGACAGTTAACTGCCTGACCGGTAAGAAACTGACCAACATGCGTGCTTCAGGTACTGATGAAGCCACGACGCTGGTTCCGCCAATCAAGATGACCCTTGAGCAGGCGATCGAGTTCATCGATGATGACGAACTGGTAGAAGTTACACCACAGTCAGTGCGTATCCGTAAACGTCACCTGACTGAAAACGACCGTAAACGTGCATCACGTGGTCCTAAAGACGCATAATTGCGCTTTTAGCTGATAAAGAGCCCCGCCTGCGGGGCTTTTTTTTTGCCTGAAATTCCTGCCTCTTCAGCCGGGCCAGCGATTATTTGTGGGATATGTCGCGCTTTTTAGCTGCCCGCTGCCGTTTACGCTTTTCTCTCCGCGAGTGCCTGTTCAGCCTGCCCTTTTGCCGCTAGAGTGAATACTCCAGGGAACAGAAGGAGACACACCATGCTGTATATCTTTGATTTGGGCAATGTGATTATCGATATCGACTTTAACCGCGTGCTGGGTGTCTGGAGTGACCTTAGTCGTGTGCCGCTGGCCTCGCTGCAAAGCCATTTCCAGATGGATGAGGCGTTTGAACAACACGAACGTGGCGAGATCAGCGATGAAGATTTCGCGCTGGCGCTGTGTGAAAAGCTGGAAATCGCGCTGAGCTATGAACAGTTTGCCGCTGGCTGGCAGGCGGTATTCGTTGACGTGCGTCCGGAAATCCTGGCGCTGATGAACCGGCTGCGGCTGGAGGGCCATCGGGTGGTGATCCTCTCTAACACCAACAAACTGCATTGCGAATTCTGGCCAACACAGTATCCGGACGTGCAGCAGGCAGCCGACAAGCTCTATCTCTCCCAGGAGCTGGGCATGCGTAAACCGGAAGCCCGGATTTATCAGCATGTGCTGGACGCAGAAGGTGTGGCTGCCGATCAGGCGGTATTTTTTGACGATAATCCACAAAACATTGAGGCGGCCCGCGCCCTGGGTATTGAAAGTGTACTGGTTACTGACAGTAAAACGGTACCCAACTGGTTTGCAGGTCAACAGTAATTCATGATGTCACGTAAATTTCGTCCCGGGCTGCATGCATTCTGGTTGTGGCTCAAACTGTTGTGGAAACGCATTGATGAGGATGGCATGACGACCCAGGCCGGTAATCTGGCTTATGTCTCATTGCTGGCGCTGGTGCCGCTGATTGCGGTGGTGTTTGCCCTGTTTGCGGCGTTTCCGGTCTTTTCAGATATCAGCGTGCAGTTGAAGCACTTTGTCTTTACCAATCTGATGCCCGCTGCAGGCAACACGCTGCAACGCTATCTTGAGCAGTTTGTGGCTAACGTAAACCGGATGACGGCGGTCGGAGCGGTCGGCCTGATCGTTACCGCCTTACTGCTAATGCATTCCGTCGATACCGCGTTAAACACCATCTGGCGCAGCAACAAGAAGCGGCCGATGGTCTATTCCTTTGCGGTCTACTGGATGATCCTGACACTTGGCCCGTTACTGGCCGGTGCCAGTCTGGCGATCAGCTCCTATCTGCTGTCGCTGCGCTGGATTAACGCGACAGGCGTCACCAGCCTGGTCGATCAGATGCTGCGTATTTTCCCGCTCCTGCTGTCGTGGCTCGCCTTCTGGTTGCTCTACAGCATCGTTCCTACCCAGCGAGTGCCGCCGCGCGATGCGCTGATTGGCGCGCTGGTTGCCGGTGCGCTGTTTGAGCTGGGCAAAAAGGGCTTTGCGCTCTATGTTACTATGTTCCCCTCTTATCAGCTGATCTACGGCGTACTGGCCGTGATCCCCATTCTGTTTCTCTGGGTCTACTGGACCTGGTGTATTGTGTTGTTAGGCGCTGAAATCACCGTTGCGTTAGCCGACTATCGGCAGTTAAAGCAGCAACACAAAGAGGAGCAACGCGAGGAAACATGATTGCATTGATTCAACGCGTACAGCGCGCCAGCGTCAGCGTCAATCAGGAAGTGGTCGGTGAAATCGGTGCCGGTTTACTGGTTTTGCTGGGCGTGGAAAAGGGCGATGACAACGCGCGTGCGGAACGTCTCGCAGAACGCGTATTGGGCTATCGCATCTTTAGTGATGAGCAGGGCAAAATGAACCTGAGTGTTCGCCAGGCGGGCGGAAGCGTGCTGGTGGTGTCACAGTTTACGCTGGCCGCAGATACCCAAAAAGGGATGCGTCCCTCCTTTTCGGGTGGCGCCGAGCCCGCTGAAGCCGAGCGGCTGTATGAATATTTCAGCGACTGCTGTCGCAAGCAGGGCATCACCACGGCTAATGGCCGTTTTGCTGCGGATATGCAGGTCTCGCTGGTGAATGATGGTCCTGTGACGTTCTGGTTACAGGTGTGAGAGCGTCAGCTGAGCGGCAGGGAACTGGCCACACATCCGAGCGGGAGAAACATTACATGTATCACCTTCGCGTGCCACAGACGGCGGAAGAGCTGGATATCTATTATCAGTTCCGCTGGGAGATGTTGCGTAAACCTCTGCGTCAGCCGCAGGGGTCGGAACGTGACGCCTGGGATGCGCTGGCGCATCATCAGATGGTGGTTGATGAGCAGGGAAATCCGGTCGCCATCGGCCGTCTCTATATTAATGCCGACAATGAGGCCGCTATCCGCTTCATGGCCGTTCATCCTTCGGTTCAGGGCAAGGGACTGGGTACTCTGGTGGCGATGACGCTGGAATCCGTGGCGCGTCAGGAAGGGGCTAAGCGGGTAACCTGCAGCGCCCGCGAAGATGCTGTCGCTTTCTTCGCTAAACTCGGCTACATCAATCAGGGCGAGATTACCGCGCCGCAGACGACGCCGGTGCGTCACTTTTTGATGATCAAACCGGTCGTCACGCTTGACGATATCCTGCATCGCGCCGACTGGTGCGGTCAGCTGCAACAGGCCTGGTATGATCATATCCCGCTCAGCGAAAAGATGGGCGTCCGTATTCTGCAGTTTACCGGGCAAAAATTTATCACCACCATGCCGGAAGCGGGCAACCAGAATCCACACCAGACGCTGTTCGCTGGCAGCCTGTTTTCGCTGGCAACGCTGACCGGCTGGGGGTTGATCTGGTTGCTGCTGCGCGAGCGTCATCTGGGTGGCACCATTATTCTGGCGGATGCGCACATTCGCTATAGCCACCCCATCAGCGGACGGCCTGGCGCGATTGCCGATCTGGGCTCATTAAGCGGCGATCTCGACCGCCTGGCGCGCGGACGTAAAGCGCGTGTGCAGCTCGAAGTTGAGCTGTTTGGCAATGATGAGTGTGGCGCTGTGTTTGAAGGGGTCTATATCGTCCTGCCCGCCGATCCTGATGGGCCACTGGAAGAGGGGGGGTCCGGCGCGCGTATCAACTAATCATCAGGGCCGCTTCAGCGGCCCTGATCTGTTGTTAACGTACCTCGCCAGCCTGCATGGTCTGCTGCAGTTGCTGACTGTCGGTTGTCACCGACAAACTGCCATTAACCGTCGGGCGCAGCGGCTGATTTGCGGTTAATGCACCGTTCAGCTGCAGCTGCATATTACTGTCACCGGTTAACGGCAACGCGGGCCATCCCCAGTTCTGCAACACATTCACCGGTACAGCACGACCTGTCAGTTGCAGCGTCAGCGGACGGGCTGGCTGCTGGCCTACGGTGGCCGTCCCTTCGAGCAGACCCTTATTACTGAACGCACTCAGCTCCGTAACCTGAATCTGCTGCTGGTCAGCGCTCAGCGCAATCGACGGATGACGCAGGTCGGTGCGATTAAAGGTTGATTCTGCCGCGTTCAGGCTGAGCTTACCCGACCAGATCCCCCACTGGTGCTGCTGCGCCAGCAGCAGGTTTTCACCGGATCCATCCAGTGAGGTCAGCTGGAAGGGAAAAGCCGGATTGATGTCGATAATCAGGTTTCGGTTAGAGGTGAAGCGCGTCACCTCTACGCTATCCAGCCACGCGGGCAGTGTCGCCTGCCAGCGATCGCGCCAGTCCTGCGGCAGAGTGTATTCCAGTCCCGCCACCGCCAGGTTTTTCAGTGTCAGGCGTTTATCGCTACGCGACCAGTCACCGTCAGCCCGAATTACCCCATTTGCCCAGCGTGAACTGAACTGCGTCAGCGCCACGCCCTGCGGTGAGAAGTCCAGGTTAACGATGGGGTCATTTAGTTCGAATCCACCGTTGATAAAATTGCTGGCATTCAGCGCCAGCGAACCATCGTTACTCTGCCAGTCATCACCCTGCCAGTTAACGTTTCTCAGCGTCAGATCCAGATCCGTTACCGCCCAGTCAGGCCCCTGCAGGCGGGCATCGGTCATGTCGAGCCGCGTAATGGCGATCGAGGGGACAACCTGCAGGCTATGCAGGAAATCTTTCAGGCTACTGGTGGTCTGCAGACGGATGTCGTTCAGTCGCAGCTGATTAATTTTCCAGTTGCCCTGGGCATCGCGCTCACCGTTGCCGGTCATAGAGCCACGCGCCAGGTCGGCACCAATATTGTCAAAGCGCATCCGACCCTGGGCAACACTGCCCTGGATCAGTACGTTTTCACCCGGCACATTATTCAGCTTCATGCTGCCTGCGCTCATCTGGAAGCGGGCATCGCGACCCAGCATATCAAGGGCAGTGGGTTTCCACGGCAAAATGCCGCCATTAACCTGCTGAGCAAACAGCGGTAACGCGCTGTTGGGGCTGTCGATACGCATATTGTTGAGTTGCAGGCGATCGGCCTGAATCGGTAGCGCGCTGCCTGGCGCCAGATTGGCCAGATTCACTTCTCCGTCGCGCAGCTCAAGGCTGCTGAAATGCAGCGGATCGCTGAACTGAATCAGTGCCAGACCGAGATCGACCCGTTTCGCCACCAGAACTGCAGGCTGTCCATCGTGACCAAAGCTGAAGTCATCCAGAATGATGTGAGAGGGAGAGGAGAAATTGTGTTCAATTTTACTCAGGGAGAGATGCCATTCGGTTTTGTCACTCACCCAACGGCTAAACCAGCCTGCACCCCACTGTGTCTGCAACAGAACATAGATCACGACCAGGGTGAAAAGCAGCAGCAAAAGTAAGGTGAGGAAAAACTTTCCAATAAATTTCATAGCATCCTTCCCGAGTTAAATCCGGTGAGAGGTTGTTATGCCTGAATTACCGTTACAGCTCAACAGCCTGGATGTAAATCCGAATAATTAGCAGGCAGGCCGAAGCCTGCCCCTGGCCTTACTTCTCTGGCGGAAAAATCAGGTTGAGTACGATAGCGGTAATGCCGCCCGCCGCAATACCGGAAGAGAGCAGGGTTTTGAGCCAGTCAGGCGCAAACTGCAGGATCAGCGGCTGCTGGGAAACGCCCAGGCCCACCGCCAGCGACAGCGCAATAATCATGATGGCGCGGCGGTTAAGCGGCTCGCGTGACACAATGCGGACACCCGAAGCGGCGATAGTGCCGAACATCACAATGGTGGCGCCGCCGAGTACCGGTTCAGGGATCATCTGCACCAGTCCGCTGACCGCCGGGAACAGCCCCAGCACAATCAGCATCAGCGCGACAACAAAGCCGACGTAGCGGCTGGCAACACCGGTTAACTGGATGACGCCATTGTTCTGACCGAAGCAGGAGTTCGGGAAAGTATTAAACAGCGCGGAGACAAAGGAGTTGAGGCCATTCGCCAGCACGCCGCCTTTCAGGCGTTTCATATAGAGGGGACCGCTGACCGGCTGCTCTGACACATCCGAGGTGGCGGTGATATCGCCGATAGTCTCCAGAGAGGTCACCATAAACACCAGCATCAGCGGGATGAGCAGATTCCAGTCGAAGCCCAGCCCGTAATAGAGCGGGGTCGGCACCACGATTAGCGGCTGATCGGTGGGGATGCCGGCGGCAGGCAGCATGCCCATCGCCCAGGCCAGCAGATAGCCTACCGCCATGGCAATGACCAGGGAGGCAACGCGCAGGTAGGGGTTCTTCTGCCGGTTAAGTAGCACGATCACCAGCAGCACAGCCCCTGCCAGCATCAGATTTTTCGGCGCACCAAAAGTATGATCGTTAATCGCGCTGAAACCGCCGCCAATGGAGGTCAGCCCCACCTGAATCAGCGACAGGCCGATAATCATCACCACGATACCGGACACCAGCGGCGTAATGATCCGGCGCGCCAGGTGCAATACGCGTGACAGCACCATTTCGGTACAGGAGGCGATCATCAGCGTACCAAACAGCGCCGCCATCATGGTGGGCACGTCAGCGCCGCCATTTTTTAGCGCCATGCCGCCCATAATCAAGGGCGTAACGAAGTTGAAGCTGGTGCCCTGAATCGACAGCAGGCCCGAACCCACCGGCCCCCATGTTTTGATTTGCAGCAGTGATGCCACACCCGATGCAAACAGCGACATGCTGATCACGTGCCGGGTATCCTCTGCGGGCAGCCCTAACGCCTGACAAATCAGAATCGCGGGGGTAATGACCGCGACAAACATCGCCAGCAGATGCTGACCGGCGGCAAACAGCGTTTGCGGCAGAGGAGGACGATCTTCAAGACGATAAATCAGTTCGCTTTGCGTGGCGGAAGGCTGTTCTGGCTGCGGATTAGTGGACATCTTCTGTTCTTCCCAAAAAATAATGTGGCGATTGTAATCATCCGCAGGCTAAAAGCAATCGTTTGCCCGGCAGGGATAAAAAAGCCGAATCAGATGGGGATCATTCAGACGTTGGTATAACGGGTGTTCTCTGGCAGCCAGCGTTCAATCAATGCGCTGGCCTGCTCGGGATAGTGCTGGTGGATGTGGCGCGCCACACGCTGAACTTCGGGCACCATCGCCGCATCGCGCAGCAGGTCGGCCACTTTAAATTCGGCATTGCCGGTCTGACGCGTGCCCAGCAGTTCACCCGGCCCGCGAATCTCCAGATCGAACTGGGCAATGACGAAGCCGTCATTGCTGTCGCGTAGCACCTGTAAACGCTTCTGCGCCGTCTTGCTCAGCGGCGCTTTGTAGAGCAGTACACAGTGTGATGCCACGGCACCACGGCCCACACGGCCCCGCAGCTGATGCAGCTGTGCCAGCCCTAACCGCTCCGGGTTTTCGATGATCATCAGGCTGGCATTCGGCACGTCCACGCCAACCTCAATCACGGTCGTCGCCACCAGCAACTGCAGTTCATTCGCTTTAAACGCCTGCATCACCGCCTGTTTTTCCGCAGGCTTCATACGGCCATGCACCAGCCCGATGTTTAAGTCGGGCAGCGCCGTTTTCAGGGATTCCCAGCTGGCTTCTGCCGCCTGTGCTTCCAGCAATTCTGACTCTTCAATCAGGGTGCAGACCCAGTAGGCCTGACGCCCTTCGCGGCAGGCATGCTCAACCCGCGCCACAATCTCATCACGTCGGGTATCGGGGATAGCCACGGTGGTCACCGGTGTACGTCCCGGCGGCAGCTCATCAATGGTTGAGGTATCGAGATCGGCATAAGCGGTCATCGCCAGGGTGCGCGGAATTGGTGTGGCGGTCATGATCAGCTGATGCGGATGGAAGCCCTGCTCCTCACCTTTCTCCCACAGCGCCAGTCGCTGGTGGACGCCGAACCGGTGCTGCTCATCAATAATGACCAGTGCCAGACCGTTGAACTGCACCTGCTCCTGAAACAGGGCATGTGTGCCCACCACCATCGCCACCTGACCGCTGGCTATCGCTTCCTGCTGTGCCTGGCGGGCTTTGCCTTTCTGTTTTCCTGCCAGCCAGCCCACTTCAATGCCCAGCGGCGCAAACCACTGGCGGAAGTTACTGGCGTGCTGTTCAGCCAACAGTTCGGTCGGCGCCATCAGGGCAACCTGCTTACCATGTGCGATAACGTTCAGCGCAGAGAGGGCGGCGACCAGTGTCTTACCCGAGCCGACGTCACCCTGCACCAGCCGCATCATCGGAAAGTCATTTGCCAGATCTTTCTCTATCTCCGCCACCACGCGTTTCTGAGCATTGGTCGGTGAAAAGGGCAGCGCTGCCAGCAGCTGGTCGCTAAGGTTGTGCCGGGGAAGCATAGGTAAAGCGTAATAGCGCTGAGCACCGGCGCGTACCGCCAGCATGCTGAGGTTGTGTGCCAGCAGCTCTTCCAGAATCAATCTGCGTTGTGCCGGATGACGACCACTCTCCAGCTCGCTGAGTTTTAGATCGGGTGGTGGACGATGCAGCGTGCGGAGCGCATCTGGCAGGCTGATTAAACCGCCGCTCAGTTCCTGCGGCAGCAGCTCGGCAATCGGGCAGCTCTCCAGCAGCGTCAGTGCCTGATCGGTGAGATTACGCAGCGTGGCCTGCCGGATACCTTCGGTGGTGGGATAAACCGGCGTTAAGGTCTCTTCCAGCGTCACATTGCTCTGTTCGCCCTGGATCCGGTATTCGGGATGGATAATCTCAGCGCCACGCTGACCGCGTTTAATTTCACCATACGCGGTGACGCGCCGGCCCGGCGACAGGTTGTTCTTCATCCCGGCATTGAAATTAAAGAAGCGCATCGTCAGTACGCCGCTGCCATCGCTAATCTGGCACACCATCATCCGGCGGCGACCAAAGGTGATATCTGTGTGCAGCACTTCGCCTTCTACTGTGGCCCAGATACCGGGCAGCAGATCATCAATGGCATAGAGTTGGGTACGATCTTCGTAGCGTAGCGGGAGATGAAGCAGGAGATCCTGAATGGTATGCAGGTCAATTTTGGCCAGCTTTGCCGCCTGGCTGGCACCGACGCCGGTCAGGGTACTGAGCGGTATGGCATCCAGCAGACGGCCTTTCATCTTCTTTTACCGGTCGATTGCATGGTTGCCCACCAGCTGGGATCGGCGTCGACTTCGCCCTGCGCATTGATGCGCGGATAGGGTAAACCTTTCTGTTTTGCGACCCGCGCCAGTACCGGGAATCCGCCTTCGAACAACAGACGTTGCTGCTCATCTTCGTCCAGCAGGCTGTAGTCGCGCAGGTACAGACCCGCGTTCTGCCGCTGCCGCTGTGCTTCATACAGGATCAGCGCGCAGGCGACCGAGACATTCAGCGACTGCACCATGCCCACCATCGGAATCACAATCTGCCGATCGGCCAGCGCCAGCGCTTCTTCGGTGATGCCGGTTTTTTCCTGGCCCATCAGGATGCAGGTCGGAAGGGTATAATCGATCTCACGGAAATCCACGGCATCGGCAGAGAGATGGGTCGCTAAAACCTGCATCTTCTGTTGTTTGAGCTTTTTTACAGCATCGCCGATGGTGGGATGGGTGACCACTTTAACCCAGCTGTTGCTTCCGGCAGATGCGGAAGCCTGAGTGCGCATCCGCTGGCTCGGCCAGACGGCGTGCACTTCGTGGATGCCGACGGCGTCCGCCGTGCGGATCACTGCGGAAACATTGTGCGGCTTATGCACCTGCTCCATACAGACCGTGAGATCGTGCTGGCGCAGTGCCAGCATCGCCTGAATCCGGGCAAATCGTTGATCGTTCATGCCTAATTACGGTTACGATGGACTTTGATCACATCCGGCATCACGCGAATTTTACGCATGATATTCGCCAGATGTACGCGATCACGTGCGGTCAGGCGGATAAAGGCGCTGTAAACGCGGCCATCACGCTCTTCGGTATTCAGGCTTTGAATATTGGAACCGGCCGTGTTGATTGCCGCCGTCAGGTTAGCCAGTGCGCCCTGATGGTTAAACATGTCGACTTTGATTTCCGCCACGAACTCCTGCTCGGTGACTTTATCCCACTCGACCGGCATGAATTTTTCAGGCTCTTTCTGGTAGCCGCGAATATTCCGACAGGATTCATGATGCACCACCAGCCCTTTGCCGGGACTGACATGGGCAACAATCGGGTCACCGGGAATCGGACGGCAGCATTTGGCGAAGGTAATCAACACGCCATCTGCACCTTTGATCGGCAGTTTACCGCGCTTGCTGTTGCTGCTGATGGCGTTGCTGTCAGCCTGCAACAGGTTCTTCGCCACCACCACGCTCATCGCATTGCCCAGACCGATTTCTGCCAGCAGATCGTCAAGCGAGGTCAGCTTCATACGATCCAGCTCCTGCCTGATATTCTCAGGCGGGATCTCAGCCAGTTTACGGCTGCCGCCCAGCGCATGGCTGAGCAGGCGGCGACCCAGATTGACGGAGTCTTCGCGCTTGAGGTTTTTCAGCAGCTGACGAATTTTTGCGCGGGCTTTGGAGCTGACGACAAAGTTGAGCCAGGCGGCGTTAGGACGGGCGCCTGGCGCGGTGATGATTTCAATCGTCTGACCGCTGGTCAGGGTTTGCGACAGCGGATAAGGCTGGCGGTCAACGCGTGCGCCAACGCAGGCATGGCCGATATCGGTGTGGACCGCATAAGCGAAATCCACCGGCGTCGCACCGGTTGGCAGCTCAACAATGCGGCCTTCAGGTGTAAAGACGTAGATCTCATCGGGAAAGAGATCGGACTTCACGCTTTCAATAAATTCAAACGAACTGCCCGCACTCTGTTGCAGCTCCAGCAGGCTTTGCAGCCAGCGCTGAGCGCGAATCTGTGCGGTGGTGCCACTTTCGCCCGCCTGTTTATAAGCCCAGTGCGCAGCGACCCCCATTTCCGCCATCTGATCCATATCCTCGGTGCGAATCTGTACTTCGACCGGCACGCCATGCGGACCAATCATTGAGGTATGGAGCGATTGATAGCCGTTCGCTTTGGGGATGGCGATATAATCTTTGACGCGGCCCGGACGCGGTTTATACAAACTGTGCATCTGGCCCAGAACGCGATAGCAGGTATCCAGATCTTTCACGATGACGCGAAAGGCATAGATATCCATGATCGAGTGAAAACGCTGCTCTTTCAGCGTCATTTTGCGGTAAATCGAGTAAAGATGCTTTTCACGCCCGCTGACGCGGCAGGGAATGCCCGCTTCCTGCAAACGGCCGTCGATCTCAGAAAGAATCTTCTGGATCATCTCTTTACGATTACCGCGCGCGGCTTTCACCACCTCTTTAATGACCCGATAACGGTTCGGATAGAGGGCCTCAAAACCGAGCTCTTCCAGCTCTGTTTTAAGATGATGAATACCCAGGCGGTGCGCCAGCGGACTGTAAATTTCTAACGTTTCCAGCGCGATACGGCGACGTTTGTCCGGGCGTAATGCGCCGAGAGTGCGCATATTGTGGGTGCGGTCAGCCAGCTTGATGAGAATGACGCGGATATCCTGCACCATCGCCATAATCATCTTGCGGAAGTTCTCTGCCTGCGCTTCTTTCTTGTCGCGGAATTTCAGCTTATCCAGCTTGGAAACGCCTTCGACCAGTTCCGCCACGCTTTTACCGAACAGTTGTTCCATGTCCTGGTAAGTGGCAGGCGTATCTTCGATCACGTCATGCAGCAGCGCGGCCATGAGAGTTTCATGGTCGAGCTTCATTTCCGCCAGAATACAGGCCACGGCAACCGGGTGGGTGATATAAGGCTCACCGCTGGAGCGTGTCTGTCCCTCGTGGGCATCACGTGCGACAAGGTAGGCTTGCTGGAGGCGCTTGATCTGCTCCTCTGGCAAGTATTTTTCAATCAGTTGATTGAGACTTTCAAACAGATACAAGGGCGACCTGCAGGTGGCTGTTAACGACGACCTTCAGCGATAGCGGTAACGGCCTGTAACTCAGCGGCTTCCTGCTCTTGCTGTTCCTGACGATCACGCACATCTAAAATCTGATTGGTGACCAAACCTTCTTCGATTTCGCGCAGGGCGATAACGGTAGGTTTATCGTTCTCTTCCGGAACCAATGGATCTTTGCCGCCTACCTGCATCTGACGTGCACGACGTGCAGCGACCAACACCAGGTCAAAACGATTACCAACTTTTTCTACTGCGTCCTGAACGGTTACGCGTGCCATAGGTGTGCTACTCCACAGATGAAGAAATGACTGCGCATCATACTGAAACTGTATTCAGACTGCCAACAGTTTGCTGATTAAAGCATCGTGACGCGCCTTCTGACGCGCCATACGCAGACGTTCTGCGCGAATAATGGTTTTCAGATCGGACAGCGCCAGATCGAAATCATCATTCACAATTAAATAGTCATACTCGGCGTAGTGGCTCATTTCCGCTACCGCCTGAGCCATGCGACGCGTGATCACCTCTTCGCTGTCCTGGCCACGACCGCGCAGACGGCGATCGAGCTCTTCTTTCGAAGGCGGTAAAACAAAGATGCTGCGTGCGCCAGGCATTTTGGTGCGAATTTGCTGCGCACCCTGCCAGTCGATGTCGAGAAACACGTCAACGCCGGTTGCCAGCACCTGCTCAATAGCATGGCGCGAGGTACCGTAATAGTTGTCGAAAACTTTGGCATGTTCGAGGAAAGCTTCTTCCGCGATCATCTGCTCAAATTCATGCTTCTCAACAAAAAAGTAATGTTCGCCATGGGTTTCACCCGGACGCATACCGCGCGTCGTGTGCGAAACAGAGACCTGCGTATCATACAACGGCTGGGTCTTTAACAGCGCCTGAATCAGGCTGGATTTACCTGCGCCGCTGGGAGCAGAAACAATATAGAGCGTGCCTTGAGCCATGGTTTTCTTGAATTGATTAAAAGCGGAGTCGATTTCCTGCACAGTATACACAGCTTCCCGCCGCCACGCAGCGTTTGCGCAGCGGCAACACCCAACTTTTGCGCATCTTCGCGCAAATCTCTGTCGGACGACTGTAATTATCCCCTGATTGCGACGGCATTCCTTCCATAGCTGAACATCACCTCTGGCTGACGCTGAAGCACTGGTATTGAATGCTGCAAAACGTCAGGAGAGAGATCATGAAAGGATTCGGCTGGCCGCTGTTTGCGGCTGCTCTGTGGATCGTCCTATGGCCTGCGCATAGCGCCCTTTGTCCGGTCTGGACTCCCACCCGGGCGACAGAAGAGATCCGTCGTCTGCAACAGCAGCTGCAGCACTGGGATGATGCTTACTATCGTCAGGGGCAGAGTCCGGTGGCTGATGCAGATTATGACAGTCTGCAGCAGCGACTGAATCACTGGCAACACTGCTTTAACCCTCCGCAGCCCGCTTACGCACCGCAACTGCCGGGTGAGGGTGAGCACCTGCATCCGGTCGCCCACACGGGCGTAAAAAAGATGCGCGACAAGCTGGCCCTGGCTTACTGGATGCAGGGGCGGCACGATCTCTGGGTGCAGCCGAAAGTGGATGGCATTGCCGTTTCCCTGGTTTATCGCCACGGCAGACTGGTTTCACTGTTGAGTCGTGGTGATGGATTACGCGGTGAAGAGTGGCTGGCTAAAGCCGCCTGGATCCCTGCGATTCCGCTGCAGATCGAGACCGGACTTGAAGAGGTTGTGCTACAGGGTGAGCTGTTTCTGTCGATGACCGGTCATCAGCAGGCGGTTGATGGCGGCAGGAATGCGCGCTCACAGGTCGCTGGCGCCATGATGAACAAGCAGCGGGTTCCTCTGCTGGATTCGCTCGATATTTTTATCTGGGCCTGGCCAGATGGCCCCGCCACGATGACGGAACGCCTTCAGCAACTCAGCCGCTGGGGACTGGGCGTTGCCGCAAAATGGAGCCACAGCGTTAAAGACGAAGAGGAGGTTGCAGCGTGGCGGGAGCGCTGGTTTCATGCTGAGCTGCCCTTTGTCACTGACGGTGTCGTCGTTCATCAGAGCCTGCGACCTGCGGGCAAAAACTGGCTGCCTGGAGAGGGAACATGGGCCGTTGCCTGGAAATATCAGCCTCCGGAAGTCAGCGCTGAAGTGCTCTCCGTCGATTTTCCAGTCGGCCGAACCGGAAAGATAGCCGCGGTACTTAATCTGCAGCCGGTACAGCTGGATGATAAGACGGTCAGGCGGGTCAATGTTGGATCGCTGCGTCGCTGGCAGGAGAGCGATATCGTGGCGGGAGATGTCATCACACTGAGTCTGGCAGGCCAGGGCATTCCCCGGCTGGAGCGGGTGATCTGGCGCGTGGCAGAGCGGCACTATCCTCAGCCTCCCGACGCGTCGCGCTACACGCCGCTGAGTTGTTACACCTTCAGCGCTGAATGCCAGAAGCAGCTACTGGCAAAATTACGCTGGCTCAGTCAGAAAACGGTGCTGAATATTCCTGGCGTTGAGCGCAGCACCTGGCTGCACTTACTGGAAACCGGCAGTATGACGCACCTGTTCGGCTGGCTGACGTTAACACCGGAACAGATCGCCGCCGCAACGGGCCTCTCTCGGGAGCGGGCGGGTCAGCTCTGGCACCGTTTTAATCTCACCCGTCAGCAGCCGCTTCGTCGCTGGGTGGATGCCTTAGGTGTTTCACTGCCGCGGAAGGCCCTCAATGCGCTGCCCGATCAGCAGTGGGAGAGCTTAACGCAGCGGGATGTCAGGGACTGGCAAGCTTTACCGGGTGTCGGGGCGGCGCTGGCAAAGCGCCTGGTTACGCAGTTCCATGATGCCCGCCTGCAGACGCTGATCGCTTTTCTGAGACAGCAGGGAATTCCCGCATCCTCAATGCTCGGGATGGGGATAGTTGAAAATCGGCAAACCAAGACGGAAGCGCAGCGCCAGTAAACGGGCGAAGAATCCGAACAGCAGGGTAATGATAATCACCGCTTCATGCGCCAGTGTGGTTTTCAGCAGCAGGATATACATCCAGCCAGAGGCGAAAGCGATACCGGCGTAGAGTTCCTTCTGAAACACCAGCGGAATGCGATTACAGAACATGTCACGCAGTACGCCGCCAAAGACGCCGGTAATGACCGCACTTATCGCGGCAATAATCATGGCGTGTCCTGAATCGAGCGCAACCTGCGCGCCGATAATAGAAAAGACCACCAGTCCTAACGCATCGAGCACCAGAAACACTTTGCGCAGATGCGTCATCAGGGGTGCCAGGAAAGTGGTCACTACCGCCGCCGCTGCAACAATCATGATGTATTCGGGATGTTTCACCCAGCCCAGCGGATAGTGACCCAGCAGGATGTCGCGCACCGAACCGCCACCAATGGCGGTCACGGACGCGATAATGATGACACCGAACAGATCCATTTTGCGACGCCCCGCCGCCAGCGCACCCGTCATGGCTTCAGCAGTAATACCAATAATGTAGAGAACGGTCAGTAACATAGCAGACTCCAGTAAGACGGCGGCAAGACTACGGTATTGCTTGAGAGACGGCGCCGAAGATTTTCTGGCGATCGGCGTCCGGGATGAGCGCAGTTTATACCAGCCAGCGCTGGCGTCATCATAGAAAGACTTTTTTGCGAAGGGACTGCGGCAGGTGATTGAAAAAGTTGAGAGGAAACAACGTACAGAGGGTTTGCGCGTTCCGGTGTGGGGTTTTCCCACTCAGGGCGGGCGGTGAACTGACGACGATCGCCAGATAGCCGCTGGTCGAAAACCATTTATACAGGAGATAAAAAAGGGCTGGATGCTGCGGGAAAAGAATCGATCAGGTAAATATTGCGACAGACTAAATAAAAAGAAAAGGCGTGCTGGTTAACAGCACGCCAACGCATCGTTTCGGATGCTCAGAGCCCACCATACAGACTTATTTTATTATTTGTTTCTTGCACGAATTTTAGAAAATGCATTCAGGCTAAAACGGTATTCCGGCTGGAACCATGAACGACCGTAGTAGCAGTAAATCAGCATACGAATGGATGCCATCGCCAGGTAACCCCAGATCGCACACAATACTGAAGGGGTCAGCCAGACGGTAAATAAGGTGACGGCAAGTCCGGCTAATACCGAGGAGGTTTCAGCAAAAGCGATACGGGTATATTGTTTTTCGCGCTGTAATATCGCACGGTAATGCTGACCCTGTGGGATGATAATAAACACCACTGAGACCATCTGCAGCATTAATGCCAGTTCAGGCTGATCAAAAAGGCTGGTCAGCAGATGGCTGCCAGTAAATAACAGACCAAACACCGCGACCCCCATCAACATATTACCCCAGTAGATCGTGGAGAGGTCATTAATAGAGAGAATCGAGCGGCGGATCAGCGTATTTGAGAAGCCCCGATCGGCCAGAGTATCGATAGCCAGTAAAGCTATCACGGCGATCGCCAGCAGATTGAGCTCATTCGCCTGCAGAATCTGCGCCAGCAACGAGAGTTGTAATACGCCGATGCCAATAATTTTGATTGAAGAGAGCAGAGACCATTTTGCGCCATTCAGACTGCTTTCACGTATTGCCATAATATACTCGTTAGAGTCCATCGACTCTGTGAGAATTAAATAGTTGTGTAACGGCAAGGAGAGGTTGCTGTAACACCGTTAGTTAGTGCAATTTTTCCGGCCGAAGTCCTGAAAACGCTTTACAGGCTTGCCATGTTATTATGGGTTCAATCAAATGATGCCTGGATAAAAAAGATATCCCTGGTAAAATTTCTGTTTCGTGTCATGGCGGAATTCCCTGCAGCGAATAAGAATTCCGCCAGATCACGAATAAATCCTGTTGTAGTTTTATATTCTCCTGCCAGCATCCTTGCGGCAATCTCAACGCATTCTTTTTTTGATAACAAAGGATACGTTGAGCGGTCCATGACTTTTTTCCTGCTTTATCATTATGGGTATTGCTGTGTGTGGAATGATTTATACATTGTTTTATTTAATTTAACACCATAAGAAAAGTCTGATTACGCGACCGCAGAAATAAATGGTTTCACTTTATGCATGATAAATATTAAATCCCCAGCAGATTGCTAATAAACGATTGTTAATGATTAATGTATGGGTCAGTCAGAAATTGTTTGTGCGGCAAACCAGGAGGCCCGAAATCAGAGGGGGTCGCCTGCCTTTCAGAGGATTTTGCCAGGATTTTTCCTGGCATCGATGCTTAAGCAGGGTTGGTGATAAATGCGTAAGGATGATGAGTAATCAGATAAGCGCTTTATGCTTTATCGTCGAAAGTTTTTCTATTTTTTTTCATTAGCGGCCAGTGATAAATGCAGAGAAAAAGGCGCGCTAAGTCATTGATTTATTGCGTAAGAAGCTGGTTGAGTTTCTCAAGATCGTTGCTAACCCATTCAATATCCTGCTTAAATTTCTCATCTGAAGTAAATGGCTGGCGATAAACCGTTACCATCACCTCGGCGCCCTGTTCGTTTGCTATCACGCGCATCGGTACGTAGATCTCCTTTCCTGAGCCGCTATCAATCCAGTGATCCATTACCCCAAACGGATTATGTGGCGAGAACCGGATCTTCACATTGCCCTGGGGGCCTTTAGCACGCCAGCGATTGCCATCGGGTTCTAACGCGCTGTGCGTCAGCCCGGAAGCCCACTTTGGGAAAAATTCTGGCTTCCAGATGGTTTCATAAAGATCTAACCAGTGACGTGGAATCGTCAGGCTCAGAGTGCGAGAGGAGAGCATGTAACCTCCAGTGAATAAGCTAAAAAAGCATTAAAGCATGAGGCCAGGCTTGTTAAAACGTTGTAACAGCAGAAGTGTGGTGTTGAAAGGGTTTCGTACAAATGGCAGACAACGGATGATGCTGTCTGCCACTGACTTAGATGAAATTGCCGCGCGCAGAAACCACATGATCCTCGCTTTGGCCGTTAGCGTGCCGCAGAACAAAGCCGTCCGACTGCGCCATCACGGCACAACTGTGATTAGGGAAGATACGCAGCAGCGTGCCGACTTCAGGGCGGCGATCCTGATAAAGCAGAAAACCGTGCTCCTCAGATAATTTTGTCATTTCATAAGTCTGACCCGCTTCGTCGGCTGCCACACCAAAGCCGCTGGCATTGGTGCCGTGTGGCCCTTTATCCGAACTCAGCATTTTTGACCCGGCATCCACAATCGCGAAATGATCGTTCACCGCCACGACACGGGTAATGACGCTCATTGCCAGCTGATCGACGTGACTTAATCCGAGACGGCAGGCGGTAAGGTCCAGTAGTGCATAGTTTCCGGGCCGGATTTCATTCATGCAGGGTGCAATGTCTGCTGCCAGCGCCGTAGGCGTTGAACCCACAGAGAGAGGGCAGTCGGTAAAACCAGCCGCCTGCAGTTTTGCCTGTACTCGCTGCATCAATGCCGTTTCCTGCCGGGCGACATCCGCAATGGCCGCGGCATTCCCGGCACCATAAGCGTGGCCGGCATGTGACACTAATCCGGCAAAGCGTAACCCTTTGTCCTGCAGCGCCTGAGCAATCAGCACCGCTTCATCTGTATCAGGATTGACACCTATCCGATGTAATCCAACATCAACCTTAATCGCTACCGCCAGGTCGCATTCCGGTTGCTGCTGGCAGGCATCAGCAATAGCCGCCACGCCCTGCAGCCTGTCCGCAATCAGGGTGAGCTTTGCCTGATGAAGCACGGCGTGGCGCAGCAATTCAGCCACGCTTTGCGGTTGCACAATCGGGTAGGCTAATAGCAGATCACGAACACCGCCCTGAATAAAGCTGATGCCTTCGCTGGGCTTAGAGACGGTAACACCCTGGGCACCGGACGCGATCTGACGCTGCGCAATCCAGACGCTTTTATGCGTTTTGATATGCGGTCGCAACGCGACGCCTGCCGCGCTGGCTTTTCGCTGCATATGCTGCAGGTTCTGCTCCAGGCGCTCTGCATCCACTTCAATATAGGGCGTAAGGCGATCATCAATCAGCGGACGCTGCCACTGCTGTGTATCGTTGATATCCATAAGATTGTCCGGCATTGACGAGGTAAGAGGATTCATCATTCCTTAATTATCTCTTTGATACCAGCCTGCCGGACGCAGACCGGCGTGCTGAACAGCAGAAGCTGCAGGGGTAGCTATAACGGCAGAGGCAGTATGAGAGCACAGCAAACGAGGATGAGAGAGTGGACGTAAAGCAGATGTCGTTCAGCAGATTAAAACAACAAAGCAGGCACGAGGCCTGCTTTATCAGTTAACTCAGACGTAGAGCGACTTTTCACCCGGTGGCCGGGTTTTGAAGCGACGATGCAGCCAAAGGTACTGTTCGGGTGCGCGAAGGATCTGATTTTCGATCACTTTGTTCATATAAGCTGCAGCAGCAGCCTCGTCCGTATGAGGATAATTTTCCAGCATCGGTTCGATGATCAAATGGTAACCATCATTTCCTGGATTACGAATCAGCATAATCGGCACCATCGCTGGCTTCGCCAGACGCGACAGAACAAAAGTCCCGTTGGTCGTGGCGGCTTTTTCCACCGCAAACAGCGGCGCAAAGGTGCTGCCTTTAGGGCCGTAATCCTGGTCAGGCGCAAACCAGACCGATTCACCCTGTTTCAGGGCATTAACCATACCGCGTAGATCACGACGGTCGATCATCGCTTTATTTGAGCGCATCCGGCCTTTGGTCTGCACATACTCCATCGCCTGGTTATTGTGTGGGCGATACATCGCCATCATTGGCTGACAGAGTCCGCTGATGCGGCCGCCCAGCTCCAGTGACATGAAATGCACACCAATCAGCATCACGCCTCGCTTTTCTTTCTGCGCGGCATGCAGGTTTTCCATTCCCGACACTTTAAACAGACGTCTTACCGCACGGTCAGACCAGAACCAGGCAATACCGGTTTCAGCCAGCGCCATCCCAAGCGACGCGAAATTGCCGGCAATCATATGTTCTGTTTTTTCTTCGCTGATGCCCGGAAAGCAGAGTTCGATGTTACGACGGGTAATACGCTCGCGGCGCTGCAGGAAATGGCGAGAGATTTTGCCGGCACCGGCACCGAGACGGATAAGAACAGGATAGGGGAGCTGGACCAGTAGCCAGAGTACGCCAAGGCCAAACCAGGTAAACCAATAACGCGGATGCAGCAGCGAACTGCTAAATTTTCCGGTGTTTTTCATTAACAACCTTCATGGGATAGAGGGATGCATCGCACAAAGAGCACTTCCATGAGTCTTAAGGCGGTACAGCTGTACTGATTTCGACCAACATTTTATCAAAAAGTGCCTTCAAAGAAAGGGAAACTCCGGCATCTACAGGATTGACCTGTTTCATGGAGAAGCGTTAATACCGGCTATAAAAGTACATTAACCCGATAAAATTATTATTTTTCAACTGCTTAATCTAATCCTGAAAGCAGCTTTAATTGTAAGCGAGGCCGTTTCAGGAACAGTCTGGAAATGATTATTTATTTATCTTTACCTGATTCTGATGCTGGCCGCGCTGAAAAAGCGATCAATTCGCGGAAGGAGCTAACTCTTTAAGTGCTGACAGCGCCTGAGAGGGGAACAAAGCGCTACTGCGAGCGCTTTGTTGAGTGGAAATTACTCGATATTCTGAATCTGCTCGCGCATCTGCTCAATCAGCACCTTCAGTTCAATAGCTGACGTAGTGATTTCGGCGTTGATCGACTTCGAAGCCAGCGTATTCGACTCACGATTGAACTCCTGCATCATAAAATCGAGACGGCGGCCAACTGCTTCTTTCTTTTTCAGGATGTTGTAAGTCTCTTTAACGTGCGCATCCAGACGATCCAGCTCTTCAGAAACGTCAACACGCTGCGCCATCATCACCAGTTCCTGCTCAAGGCGATTGTTTTCCAGCTGGACTTCAGCATCTTCCAGTTTGGCGACCAGCCGC
Source organism: Pantoea sp. Ft-CA_14 (assembly GCF_024520875.1). Classification (NCBI taxonomy): domain Bacteria; kingdom Pseudomonadati; phylum Pseudomonadota; class Gammaproteobacteria; order Enterobacterales; family Erwiniaceae; genus Pantoea; species Pantoea sp. Ft-CA_14. Next base: position 36,723 of record NZ_JALNPM010000017.1, read on the forward strand.
TCACGCTGCCATTTGATCACCTCAGGCATCTGCGCGCGCACTTTGCTGACTTCCTGCGAGACGCCTTCCAGACGCTGCTCAATCATCGCTTTCAGGGCGGTACCTTCGCTTTCGCGTGCCGCAATAAAGTCATCAAGCGCACCATCCAGTGCCTGCAACAACTGGGTGTTGATGGCATCCAGATCCTGTTCCTGCGCAGACATCACACCTGGCCAGCGCAGAATATCCAGCGGATTAATCGCGCCTTCGTCGCTCTGCATTTTTACCCAGTTGGCAGCCTGCACCAGCTGTTTCGCCAGCGTTTCGTTGAGCATCAGTTCGCCCTGTGCGCTGGGATCGGCATCATAACGGAGGTTGCACTCAATTTTACCGCGCGTCAGACGCTGGCGAATGCGCTCGCGGATAACCGGCTCCAGCCCACGAAACTGTTCCGGCAGGCGGATGTAGGTTTCCAGATAACGCTGGTTCACGGAACGCAGCTCCCAGGCGGCGCTGCCCCATTCGCCTTTGGCTTCGCTGCGGGCATAAGCGGTCATACTGCGGATCATAAGCGGTACTCATTTGCGGAAAGATGGGTGAAGTATAGCGAGGCGAGCCACGGCATAACAGGCATAAGCGTCGCACAGGAAAATAACGAACCATTTCCGCTTTCAGCGACAGCCACTTATGATGACCATTGACCCTTTGTGAGGATGACTGATCTATGTCTCGCGTTATTGCCCTTCCTGTTGTGATGGCTCTGCTGCTGGCAGGTTGCCAGGCACGCCACTCGCCGCCCACTAAACCGCAACCTATCTGTGCGGGTGGCGACATGATGATGCAGACCACGTTGTGGTTTGGACTGAGCAAGCCTGATGGCGGCAGGGTGAGTTCACTCGACTGGATGAACTTCGTGGATAATGAGGTCACGCCACGGTTTAAAGCGGGCCTGTCGGTCTATGATGCCAAAGGGCAATGGCTGGGCGAGAACGGTCAGCTGGCACGGGAGAACAGTAAGGCGTTGATGCTGATTCACGGGATCGACCCCGCCACCAACGTTGATATTGAGGCGTTACGTAGCCTCTATAAAAAACGGTTTGGTCAGGAGTCGGTTATGCGGGTGGATGCACCCGTCTGCGTCGGATTCTAAGGCGAAAGCGGGCGGCAGAATTGCCGCCCGTTGAATAATCAGATAAACAGACCGGCAAAGGCTGCGGAGAGCAGACTGACCAGCGTGGAGCCATAGACCAGCTTCCAGCCAAAACGGGAAACCACATTTCCCTGTTTCTCATTCAGGCCTTTTATTGCGCCCGCCACAATGCCGATAGAGGCAAAGTTAGCGAACGAGACCAGGAACACCGACAGAATACCCAGTCCACGCGCACTCATGCCTGCCGCGACTTTCTGCAGTTCAATCATCGCCACAAACTCATTCGCCACCAGTTTGGTTGCCATGATGCTGGCCGCCTGCAGGGCATCGGCTTTGGGAATGCCAATCAGCCAGGCCAGAGGATAGAACAGGTAGCCGAGCAGTTGCTGGAAGCTGTAGCCGAACACCGCCGCAAACAGCGCGTTGACGGCAGCAATCAGGGCAATAAAGCCAATCAGCATGGCCAGAATAATCATCGCGACTTTGAAGCCTGCCAGGATGTACTCACCCAGCATCTCAAAGAAGCTCTGCTCTTCATGCAGTTTATCCAGCGCGATAGGCTGCTCATCCTGGCTTTTCATCGGGTTGATGATCGACAGGATAATAAAGGTGCTGAACATGTTAAGCAGCAGTGCCGCAACCACATATTTCGGTTCGATCATCGACATATAAGCACCGACAATCGACAGCGAAACGGTAGACATCGCGGTCGCTGCCATGGTGTAGAGCCGGCGCGGCGGGATATCACCCAGAATCCCTTTATAAGCGATGAAGTTTTCCGACTGCCCAAGAATCAGCGTGCTGACGGCGTTGAACGACTCCAGCTTGCCCATGCCGTTAATCTTCGACAGCAGCGTCCCGAAAATACGGATCAGCAGCGGCAGGATGCGCCAGTGCTGCAATATGCCGATCAGTGCCGAAATAAAGACAATCGGGCAGAGCACGCCAAGGAAGATAAATGCCAGCCCCTGTTTGCTCATTCCGCCAAACACGAACTCCGTGCCCTGTGCGGCAAAACCCAGCAGCGTCTCAAAGAAACTGGCGAACGAGCCGACCAGCGCCAGACCCCCGGCAGAGTGAAGGAAGAACCAACCCAGCGCGGCTTCCACCACAATCAGTTGAATAATAAAGCGCAGGCGAATCTGTTTACGGTCATGACTGACCAGCAGCGCAAGGGCGAAGATCACCACCAGCGCCAGCAGGAAATGAAGAATGGCGGCCATATGTCTTTTTTATCAGAGAGAAAGGAACGCGCATTTAGCCACAGCTGGCGGGGAATTTCATCTGATGCCTGCGTCAGACCAGCGTAAGAGACAGCGGACAAGGAAGTCCGTATAATGCGCAGCCAATCATTAGCAAGCCGGAGAATACCCATGCGTCCAGCAGGCCGTAGCGCACAACAGGTGCGTCCAGTCACATTGACCCGCAATTACACCAAACACGCAGAGGGTTCCGTTCTGGTGGAATTCGGCGAAACGAAAGTGCTTTGCACTGCCTCGGTAGACGAAGGGGTTCCGCGTTTCCTCAAAGGCCAGGGCCAGGGTTGGGTAACGGCCGAATATGGCATGCTGCCGCGTTCGACCCACAGCCGTATGGCGCGTGAAGCCGCAAAAGGCAAGCAGGGCGGACGTACGCTGGAGATTCAGCGTCTGATCGCCCGTTCACTGCGCGCCGCGGTTGATCTTAAAGCGCTGGGTGAATTTACTATTACGCTCGACTGTGACGTGATCCAGGCCGATGGCGGCACTCGCACCGCATCAATCACCGGAGCCTGCGTGGCGCTGGCTGATGCGCTGAACAAGCTGGTGGCGAGCGGCAAACTGAAAGCGAACCCGATGAAGGGCATGGTCGCGGCGATTTCAGTGGGCATCGTCAAAGGCGAAGCGCTGTGCGATCTGGAGTATGTTGAAGACTCAGCCGCAGAAACCGACATGAACGTCGTGATGCTGGAAGATGGCCGCATGATCGAGGTGCAGGGCACTGCCGAAGGCGAACCGTTCAGCCATGAAGAGTTGCTGACGCTACTGGCGCTGGCACGCGGCGGAATTGAGGAATTAATTCAGGCGCAGAAAGCAGCGCTGGAAAATTGATGTAACAGGCGACCTCAGAGTCGCCTTTTCTTTATTTGAGGAGTGAGAAATGAAAGCCTGGCAGCGTCAGTTTATTGAATTTGCCCTGAACAAGCAGGTGCTGAAGTTCGGTGAGTTCACTTTGAAGTCCGGGCGTAAAAGCCCCTATTTCTTTAATGCTGGTCTGTTTAACAGCGGACGGGATTTAGCGCTGCTGGGACGCTTCTACGCGCAGGCGCTGGTGGATGGCGCTGTTGATTTTGATCTGCTGTTCGGCCCGGCCTATAAAGGCATTCCGATTGCCACCACCACGGCGGTGGCGCTGGCGGATCATCATGACCGCGATGTGCCTTACTGCTTTAACCGTAAAGAAGCGAAAGATCACGGCGAAGGTGGCCTGCTGGTTGGCAGTCCGCTGCAGGGCAAAGTGATGCTGGTGGACGATGTGATCACCGCAGGCACCGCGATTCGTGAGTCGATGGATATTATCGGTGCGCACAACGCCACTCTGGCAGGCGTGCTGGTCTCGCTTGATCGTCAGGAGCGTGGACGCGGAGAAATGTCGGCGATTCAGGAAGTGGAACGTGATTACGGCTGCAAAGTGACCGCGATTATAACGCTGGCAGACCTGATTGCCTGGCTGGAAGAGAAGCCTGAGATGGCCGATCATCTGGCCCAGGTACGTGCCTATCAGAAAGCGTACGGGATTTAACAGAGGCGGGCGCAATGCCCGCCTTCTTTTACGCTTTACGCCAGCTGGGCAGCAATCAGCGGCCAGCGAGCCTCAAAGTCTGCGGTAGGACTGAAACGAAATTCAGAACGAACATACCGTGACAGTAAACCCTCACAGAAAGCCAGCAACTGACTTGCCAGCAGCGCCTCATCAGCCTGAAAGGCTTCGCCCTCGCGCATTTTCCGTTCCCGCATCACCTGTCGCAGCTGCACTTCAATCCGCTCAAACAGCTGATTGATGCGTCCCTGCAGTCGGTCCTGCTCAAACATCAATGCATGGCCGGTCAGAATGCGCGTCAGTCCCGGATTACGCTCACCAAATCCCAGAATCAGTTGCACGATCAGACGCAGACGCGTCATGGTCTCTTTTTCATCCTTGAGGATCAGATTGATGCGGGTAATCAGACTGTCTTCGATAAACTCAATCAGGCTATCGAACATTCGTGTTTTACTCGGGAAGTGACGATACAGCGCCGCTTCGGAAACGCCCACCGTGGCTGCCAGTTTGGCTGTAGTAATGCGCTGACTGCCATCACCCGACTCCAGCATCTGCGCCAGCGCCTGCAAAATCTCTTCGCGACGATTCCGCTTCGCGACTTTTTTTTCTGCCATGACCTTAAAGACCCCTGAAATTCACCTAAAAACAGGCAACACCTACGCATCTGCCACAGGAACGCGTCCTGTGGCGATGAGGAAAAAATAACGGGCGTAAGTGAAAGTCGGTAATGCGGGTTACTGGCGACCGGAGTGGCCGAAGCCGCCTTCGCCGCGCAGGCTGGCGTCGAAATCTTCGACCAGGTTAAATTCCGCCTGCACCACCGGTACAAAGACCAGTTGTGCCATGCGATCGCCGGGTTGCAGCGAGAAGCTTTCCTGGCCGCGATTCCAGACCGAGACCATCAGCTGTCCCTGATAGTCGGAGTCAATCAGCCCCACCAGGTTGCCCAGCACGATGCCATGTTTATGGCCAAGGCCTGAGCGCGGCAGGATCACAGCGGCCAGGTCGGGATCGGCAATATGAATCGCCAGGCCGGTCGGAACCAGCGTTGTGGTGCCTGGTGCGATGTCGAGAACATCATCAATGCAGGCGCGTAAATCTAACCCAGCGGAACCTGAAGTCGCGTAGGTCGGCAGTGGAAACTCTTTGCCGACGCGCGGATCCAGGATTTTAACGTCTATTTTTTTCATCATAACGGCTGACAATCTCGTCTATTAATTGTTGGCCAAGGAGAGACTTATCGCTGAGCGGTAAGCGTTTTTCTCCATCCTGCCAAAAAAGGTGAAGAGCATTGGTGTCGCTATTAAACCCCTGTCCGGCTTTAGCGACGTCGTTAGCGCAGATCAGATCCAGATTCTTGCGCACCCGTTTTTGCCGGGCGTATTCTTCCACATTCTGTGTTTCAGCAGCAAATCCAACGACGAATGGCCGGTTTTCCTGAAGTGCAGCGACGCCGGCAACAATATCGGGATTCTTTACCAGGTTCAGCGTGACGTTATCATCGCCGCCCTGTTTCTTGATTTTATCGGCCGCAATATCGGCTGCCCGGTAGTCTGCCACGGCTGCGCTTGCAATGAAAATATGTTGTTTATCTATCTCACTCATGACGGCGGCCTGCATCTCCAGCGCGCTGGTCACATCAATTCGCCGCACACCCGCTGGCGCAGACAGGGTGACCGGGCCGCTGACCAGCGTGACCTGTGCACCGCGTCTGGCGGCGGCGTCGGCAATAGCAAAGCCCATTTTGCCGGAGCTGTGGTTAGTGATGTAGCGCACCGGGTCCAGCGCCTCACGGGTAGGGCCGGCGGTAATCATAATGTTGAGATGTTGCAGATCGTTGACGGGCGAGGCCCACTGCACCGCATGGTCAACAATCACCAGCGGGTCGAGCATCCGGCCCGGCCCGACATCGCCGCAAGCCTGGCTGCCGCTGTCCGGTCCCCAAATCAGCACGCCACGCGCCTGCAGGCTCTGCAGATTATGCTGGGTCACCGCCGCACGATACATCTGCTGATTCATAGCGGGCACCACTGCCACGGGTGAGGCCGTCGCTAACACGGCGGTCGTCACCAGATCGTTTGCCATACCGGCAGTAATACGGGCAATCAGGTCAGCAGTGGCCGGTGCCAGCACAATAAGGTCGGCCCATTTTGCCAGTTCAATATGACCCATCGCCGCCTCCGCTGCCGGATCAAGCAGATCGTCAAATACCGGATAGCCGGAGACAGCCTGCAGGCTGAGCGGAGTAATAAATGCTTTCGCACCCTCTGTCATCATCACGCGGACATCAGCACCGCGATCGCGCAGGCGGCGCACCAGCTCAGGTGCTTTATAAGCAGCAATACCGCCGCTCACGCCAAGAAGAATTTTTTTGCCGGCTAATCCCATCATGATGTTGGCCTCACTAAGCTCTCTGCCGCTCGCGGCGGCGAATGCACGGACTTTATCACAAAAGCGCGGATGCGCCTTTTCACTGACTGCGTTTGCGAGCCGTCTCGTAGATTGCAGCTTCACTGATAGCTGCACTCTTCATGATGGGCCATGCTGAGGCTCATCTCAGGGAGAGCGGACATGAAAATAAAGGGACCACGGGAAAAACTCCGGAAGCTGGGTGCGCATGCCCTCAGCGATACCGAACTACTGGCCATTTTTCTCCGTACCGGATCGCCTGGACAGAACGTCCTGGAGCTGGCCGGACAGATGCTGGACGGTTTTGGCTCGCTTTATCAGCTCATGACGTCAGACAAAGCGGCATTCGGTGAAATCAAAGGGGTCGGCGATGCCAAGCTGGCACAGCTTCATGCGATTGCCGAACTGGCGAAGCGTTTTTTCGCCAGTAAGCTGGCCCGCGAAAGCGCAATGGAAAATCCACAAATCACGCGCCAGTATCTGCAAAGTCTGTTAGCCCATCAGGAGCGTGAGATCTTTATGGCACTGTTTCTGGATAATCAGCATCGGGTGCTGCGGGCACAAAATATGTTCTCTGGTTCCATTAACAGCGTGGAAGTTCACCCCCGCGAGATCGTCCGGGAAGCGCTGAAGCTCAATGCTGCCGCTCTGATACTGGCGCATAATCACCCGTCGGGCATGGCGGAGCCGAGCCGTGCAGACCGTGAAGTGACCCATAAAGTCAGCGAAGCCTGCCAGCTACTCGACATCCGTCTGCTCGATCATCTGGTGATTGGTCATGGCGAATATGTCTCCTTTGCCGAGCGGGGATGGCTCTGACAGGGGGAAATTTCACGCCAGGTGGCGGCTTTTTGCCCGATCATTCGGGATCTTTATCTGTTCGGGACTTGAGCACTTGGGCTGAGCGGCGTATACTACGCCACCTTTGAGAATCTCGGGTTTGGCGGTTAGGCCAGCTTAGCGGGTTCCATGGAATTCGCCTGGCGGGCTGCAAGCCTGACGAGGCGGCCCAAACCTAATTTTTAAAGCTCGAGCTGATTTGATTTTTGGAGATATTGACATGTCACGAGTCTGCCAGGTAACTGGAAAGCGTCCGGTGACGGGTAACAACCGTTCCCACGCAATGAACGCGACGAAACGCCGTTTCCTTCCGAACCTGCACTCACACCGTTTTTGGGTTGAGAGCGAGAAGCGCTTCGTTACTCTGCGTGTATCTGTTAAAGGTATGCGTATTATTGATAAAAAGGGCATTGATACGGTGTTAGCCGATATGCGTGCCCGTGGTGAGAAGTACTAAGGTACTAAGGAACTGAATCATGGCTAAAGGTATTCGTGAGAAGATCAAGCTGGTTTCCTCTGCTGGTACAGGTCACTTCTATACCACCACGAAGAACAAACGTACTAAACCAGAGAAGCTGGAACTGAAAAAGTTCGATCCGGTTGTACGTCAGCATGTGCTCTACAAAGAAGCTAAAATTAAGTAATTTTAGTGTTCTGCTAAAAACCCGGCTCCGGCCGGGTTTTTTGTTTGTGTAAAACGCTGAGGAGAGGGTATGCCAGAGTTGCCAGAGGTTGAAACCAGCCGTCGCGGTATCGAACCGCATTTGGTCGGTGAAACCATCCTTCACGCCGTGGTGCGTAATTCACGTTTGCGCTGGCCTGTTTCGCAGGAGATCCTGGCGCTAAGCGATCAGCCGGTGCTCAGTGTGCAGCGCCGGGCGAAATATCTGCTGCTGGAGCTGCCGCATGGCTGGATCATTATCCACCTTGGCATGTCCGGTAGCCTGCGCGTGCTGTCAGAAGAGCTGCCAGCGGCGAAGCATGACCATGTTGATCTGGTCATGAGCAACGGTAAAGTGCTGCGCTACACCGACCCGCGCCGTTTTGGTGCCTGGCTCTGGAGTAGCGATCTGGCGGGCAGCAGCGTGCTGACACATCTCGGGCCGGAGCCGCTTAGCGAGGAGTTTGACGGCACTTACCTGTTTGAGAAGTCACGCGGCAAGCGGACGCTCATCAAGCAGTGGCTTATGGATAACAAAGTGGTGGTGGGCGTGGGCAACATTTACGCCAGCGAGTCACTGTTTACCGCCGGGATCATTCCCGATCGTGCTGCCGGCAGTCTGTCGCAGGCCGAAGCGGAACTGCTGGTCAATACCATCAAAGCGGTGCTGTTACGCTCCATTGAGCAGGGCGGAACCACACTGCGTGACTTCTTACAGAGCGACGGTAAACCCGGCTATTTTGCACAGCAGTTACAGGTTTATGGGCGGGCAGGCGAACCCTGCCGGGCATGCGGTACGCCGATTGTCAGCGGCAGACACGGGCAGCGCAGCACCTACTGGTGCCCGAACTGCCAGCATTAAGCCAGTTTAGCCAGCAATGCCTGATGCACCGGCGCGGGCAGGAAGGCGGTAACATCGCCGCCGTGACGCGCCACCTCTTTGACCAGCGAAGATGAGATAAACGAGAAGCCTTCAGACGGCATCAGGAAAACACTCTCCAGCGTTGGCAGCAGGTGACGATTCATCTGGGCTAGCTGCATTTCATATTCAAAGTCTGACACCGCACGCAAGCCACGAACCAGCACATTTGCCTGCTGGTCACGGGCGAAATTCGCCATCAGGTCGCTGAATCCGACCACCTCAACGTTGGGCAGATGGGCTATCACTTCACCGGCCAGCGCCACGCGCTCATCCAGGCTGAACATTGGTTTTTTGCTGGGGCTGGCGGCAACGGCAAGAATGACCTGATCAAACATCTGCGCTGCCCGCGTCACGATGTCGAGATGGCCGAGCGTCACAGGATCGAACGTTCCGGGATAGATGGCTTTCGTGATCATACTCGCCCTTTTGCCGAAGCATGATTCAGCGCCCAGAGGGCTGAATATTTATTGAAGGTATATTGCGCATTGACCACCGCCAGAATCCAGCCCTGCTTTCCGTCGAGAAAACCGGCACGCAGCAGCAGGTTTTTCATAAACGCGCCCAGCGTATGGCTGAACAGAGAAAACAGGCTGCAACGCTTACCGCGCCGATGGCGTTCCGTAGCCCAGGCTTCGGCATAAGCCAGCTGCTTGCGCTGAAAGGCGATTAAATCGCGGCAGGTCAGATGCTGCAGATCGCCGGGTAATGCCACCACCGGCGCGCCGTCACTTTGCAGTGATTCATGCACCAGATTGTCATTGTAGCGGAAGGTGCGTGGGTAGAGTCGCATGACGCGGTCAGGATACCAGCCGCTATGGCGCATAAAGCGGCCGAGAAACAGATTACTGCGGCCCAGGCTATAAACCGTACGGCTGGGTGGCGCGACCAGCACCTGCTCAATCGCGGCGCGCAGTTCAGGTGTCACGCGTTCATCCGCATCGATCATCAGAATCATGTCGCCGGTGGCATAGTGCTGCGCGCGCTGGCGCTGGATACCATAGCCCTGCCAGTCATCATTGAGGTAGACCTTCGCCCCAGCCTGCGTGGCGATCTCGACACTGTTGTCATGGCTGCCTGAGTCCAGCACGATAATTTCATCGGCCCAACTGACCGAGGCCAGGCATTCAGGCAGCAGTTCCGCTTCGTTTTTGGCGATCATCACCACGGAAAGACGTTGGCGTGCTGACATTAGTGGGCCCGTGGTGGCAGATGCGGTTCGAGTAACTGTAGCAGACGCTGTAGCGCACCCTGATTCTGGTGCAGCACGTCTACCGCATGACGTCCGTAATAACGGCGGTAATCATCATCCTGTAACAGGTTGGTGACCTCTTTTTCCAGCGAAATCACGTCGGTGACGGTGATCAGCCCCTGGCCTTCCTGCAACTTGCTGCAGATATCTTTGAAGTTCCAGATATGGGGTCCCATCAGAACCGGAAGCGCATGGGCAGCAGGCTCCAGCGGGTTGTGTCCACCCCGTTCAACCAGGCTGCCGCCGACAAAGGCCAGATCGGCAATGCCGTATAGCAGCATCAGTTCGCCCATTGAATCTCCGATGACCACCTGCGTTGAGCCAGACGGGATCTCGCCGCTGCTGCGCAGGATAAAACTGAAGCCGCGTTCCTGCGTCAGTTCACGGGCATCGTTAAAACGCTCGGGATGGCGGGGCACCAGAATCAGCAGCAGATCCGGGAAGGTCTGCAGCAGGCGGCGATGGGCATCCAGCACAATGGCCTCTTCACCTTCGTGCGTGCTGGTGGCGATCCACACCGGACGGCGCGGCGCCCACTGACGACGCAGCGTCACCGCTCTGGCGGCCAGTTCTGGCGTCACGGAAATATCAAACTTCAGGCTGCCGGTAATCGTTAGTTGAGAACGTTTCAGGCCCAGGCTCAGGAAGCGGTCGCCATCTTCCGCATTCTGCGCCGCGATAAGCGTGATGCTCTGCAACAGCCGGCGCATGAATTTACCCAGCTTGCGGTAGCCTTTGGCCGATCGGGCCGAGAGGCGGGCATTGGCGATCACCAGCGGAATATTACGCTGGTGCAGAATGCGGATAATATTCGGCCATAGCTCGGTTTCCATGATGATCACCAGGCGTGGGTTGACCGTATCCAGAAAACGATTAATCGAACCCGGCAGATCATAAGGCAGATAGACGTGATGCACATCTTTGCCAAATGCAGATTGCGCGCGTTCAGAGCCGGTAGGCGTCATGGTGGTGACGGTAATCGGCAGGGTCGGGTAACGATGACGCAGAGCGCGCACCAGCGGGATCGCAGCCAGGGTTTCACCCACAGAGACCGAGTGCAGCACAATGCCGTCGGGCTTAACTTTGCCGATACAATAGCCATAGCGTTCTGCCCAGCGTTTGCGATAGGCAGGCGCTTTACGACCGCGCAGCCACAGGCGCAGCCAAATCAGTGGCTGAATTAAGTAGAGCAATGCGGTGTAAAAGGTCGTCATAGTTACCGTTACAGCAAATTCGCGTCTAAAAGCAGATTAAAATCAGATGGCGGCATGTTATCAGAAACCCCGCATGCACTCATCCCACATTGTCAGTTGCTGCTCAGGACCTGCTGATAAAGCGAAGTCAGCGCCTGCGCCAGCCGTTGTGGACCATAAGGTTCAATTTTGCGCCGCGCCGCGTCACCCATTCGTGAATCGACGGAAAGCGCCGGTAATGCATTAACAGCCTGATTTAACCCGTTGATATCCAACGCATCACAGACGAAGCCTTCCTGACCAGCGGTAATAAATTCTGCGCCACCGCAGCCAGTACTGGTAATCACCGGTAAGCCGCAGGCCATCGCCTCCAGTACCACATTAGGAAAAGGATCGTAGAGGGTGGGCAGCAGCAGGCCATCAGCCGCGTGATAGAACGGCTGCACATCCTGCTGTACGCCGACAAAGCGCAGGCGGTCCAGACAGTTAAGCTGATTTGCCAGCTGCTGATACCGCTGCAGTTGCTTATCCTGACCCACCACAATCAGATAACGGTCGCTGGCAGCTAGCGCCTGTATCGCCGCTTTCAACCCCTTGCGTTCAAAGCCGGAGCCGACATAAATCAGTACGGTGGCCGCATCGGGCAGCGCCAGCTGCTGACGGGTGGCGCGACGTGCAGCTTCCGTGGCGGGCTGGAAACGGCTGGCATCGATAGCATTATGAATAACGTGGATTTTTCCGGCGTCGAGCGAGAAACAGCGCAGGATATCGCGCTTTACCATCTCAGAATTACAGATCACCGCTTTCAGCGTCGGAGAGTTAAACATCTCCGCTTCCGCCTGCAGGACATAGCGATGATAAGGGCTGAGCACAGCACTCAGTCGTTGCCACGATGAGACGATGCGGGCGCGCTGTTCCAGCCAGACGCGATGAACACCATCACCCGCGCGAAAAATATCACAGCCCGCGATGCGCTCGTGGCTTTGCACAATATCGAACTTTTCGCGCTCCCAGCAGGCGCGTGCTGCACGGGCAAAACCGCGCTCACGGGATACCCGGCCCAGCTTTGCAGGATTACAGATATGCAGATGCCAGTCAGGATTGGGTGTGCCCTGCCAGCTGCGGGTAATGATGTTGAGATCGAGCTGCTCGCTGCCCAGCGCTTCCAGCGCGCGCGAGATAAAACGCTCGGCACCGCCATCCGGACGATATTTCTGCCGGACAATCGCCAGCCGTAACTTACTCATTCAGATAGCTCCTCGCTGCCGCGACCACATCCTTCACCGGAATGGCCGACAGATAACGCTGGTCTGTTTTGGTGTCGATGGAATCGGGTGAGGGCAGCGGGCCATAATCCCCCGCCCAGATGACATGATTATTGTCGCCCCATGGCCGCCAGTGCTGCAGCTTGGTCGGGCCAAACAGCGCAATACAGGGCGTTTCAAGTGCGGCGGCCATGTGCATTGGTGCAGAGTCGACACCAATAAACAGCCGGGCATGATCGATAAGCGCCGCCAGCTGCGGCAGAGTAAACTGACCGGCCAGCGAAACCACATCCGGCGACGCACACAGTGCCCGAATGCGGTTGATCATTGCCAGCTCCTGTTTGTCCGGCCCGGCGGTCAGCACCACTTTGCGGCCCGGCTGCGCCAGCTGATCGAGCGTGGCAGCAACGCTCTCCTCTTCCCAGCATTTAAAGCCCCAGCGTGAGGTCGGCTGCACCACAATATAGGGCGCGGTTACCTGGTGTTCTGCCAGTCGGGTCAGCACAATTTGCTGGTCAGCGTCGCTGTAGTGCATTGAGACACGTGCGCCGTCGCTGCTGATGCCGAGGGGTGCCAGCGCCGACATATTCTGCTCAACGGTATGCAGCTTGCTGTGATTGTGTGTGGAGACCAGCTGATTGTGACACCATCGCCACAGGACGTTATCACGTTTTTTATAGGCAAAACCGATGCGAACGGGTGCCGCAGAGAGCCGCGTAATCAGGGCAGCCCGCCACTGATCGGCCAGATTAATCACCAGATCATAATGGGCGGCACGTATGGCGCGAATTAATGCACGCTCATGGCCCAGCTTGCGCAAGGTGCCCTCCTGCTTCCATTTACGATCGATGACGTGCAAATGGCGGATAGCCGGATGCGCTTCCAGCATCGGACGCGTCTCCTGATAGAGCAACACGTCGATGCTGGCCTGCGGATAACGCTCATGAAGCGCATTGATGGCGGGCGTTGTGAGCAGCATGTCACCATGATGGCGCAGCTTAATCAGTAATATATTTTTTGGAGAGATGTTTGCTGGAGTCAGGCTGGCCATAAACAAGAGTTCTCAGAATTCAGTGAACCGATTGTAGGGCAAACCCTTTTTAGGATAAAGCCAGCCTCAAAGGTTATTTATCACGCCAGCGATAGAGCCGGGCCAGCCACAACAGCAACTGATACCACTGCTTAATTCCCCGGGCGTTGCGTAACATGCGCAGGTGTGTCCGGGTGGCGAACAGCTCGGCAATGATTGCCTGGCGTGCGCGGGCGTCAGGCTCACGTCTTACACTGTGGCAAACGCTGAGCGCTTCATGGGTCACCTGATAGTGAAACGACGGGTAGATCTTCACGCGGTCACGATAGCGGTCATTGAGCTCTTCCAGCAGTCGCGCAATCTTCATGTAGTGACGCTGATACTCTACGTTGCGCTCGCCGGTACGTTTGCGATTGCTGATTGAGGCGTCGTGCATATAGTAGCGATAGAGTACCGCTTCGGTATAACGCACGCGTTTTGCCAGCAGCATAAACTCGGTGGTCCAGGGAATATCCTGATGATGCAGGCCGGGTTCAAACTGCAACTGATGCTGCTCAATCAGTTCCCGGCGATAGATGCCCAGCCAGACCACATGCATATAACGATGGGTTTTCAGTGCGGTATTCAGCCAGTCGGCACCGCTCAGTACCGGCGTGCTGCGCAGGCGATCCAGCGGAATCAGCGGCTTTACCCGCTGGCTGTGTTTGAAAAACCACTCGGCGTTGCACTGTGCCGCATCCAGATTATCTGCCTCCGCCAGCGTCACCAGCGTCTGATACATATCGGGTTGCATGGTGTCATCCGCATCAGGGAAGGTGACATATTTCCCGCGGGCAATCGCCAGCCCGGCGTTACGGGCGCGCGAGACGCCGCCATTTTCCTGATGAATCACACGAATGTAAGAATGCTGCTGTGCATACTGATCGGCGCGCTCGCCTGAGCCATCGGTTGAACCGTCATCGACGATAATGATCTCAAGCAGAGTCAGCGTCTGCGCCAGCAGTGACTGCATGAACTCATCAAACATGCTGCCCGCATTGTACATCGGGGTAATGATACTCAGCAGAGGAGAAGTACTCATGACAATATCTGCACCAGCATTGTATTCACTGCGAAAGGGCGTTGCCTCGTCATAAATCATTTCCAAATCAGCAGAGTGAAATCAGGGAGTTCACAATTATAAAACGATGTTGCATCCCTGCTTTACTAAAAACCACGCCCGACAACAATAATGCGCTATATGCGCTTTTTTTACGCAATGTGGCCGTGCAGGTAAACAGATTATTATGCCGGCTTGCTGTCAGCGTCGTTATTACAGAGGTCGTGGCAAATAGCCGGCGGGATAAATGACGGGAAAGTCAGGCGCTGAAATAACAGCGCCCGCATCAATCTGATAAACCTGAGTGTGTTATTGCTCACTCTGCTTAAAAAACTTGAGACTGACATACTTCATCATCCAGTTCAGGCTTTCAGCATACTGTTTCTGATGCCATTTTACGCGGGCGAATCGCTTCATCTCTTTATAATGCTTTGGCGTATCAAGCGGTTGTGAAGCCCAGGGTGAGCGCTGGTAATAGCTGTAGTAGCGGTGGGAAAGATCGCTGCCAGCCCATGCATGCCAGGGTTTGCATTTACCGGTGTAGTGAATCATCACCGTCTCTTCTGGCACGCCCGTGTGATCCCATACTTTATTGGCGATGATGTCATAAATGTGGTTATAGCGGTCTGGCAGGATCAGGACCTCATCCTCCAGCACGATATTCAGCGCATCCTGATCGGGAAAACCAAACTCTGCGCCCCGCGTTACCAGCACGTCGGTAATGCGCGCGGTGGTCTGCCTTTCGAGCCAGCGTGGAATATTAATCAGCATAAAACCGGAGTTGAAATAGTGGTGATGCTTCAGCCCCAGCCTTGCGCACTGGTTATGTCGCGCTCGCGGTGTGTCATTACAGGCCGCCAGCGTGTAATCAGTGATATCCAGCGTGAACAGGGGAGAGTAGTCGCCCACCACCAGGGTGTCAGCATCAATATAGATCACCCGATCGCTGTAGCTCGCCACGGTTTCCGGGATCAGGAAACGGTAGTGGATACTTTTGGGATAGCGTCCGACCGCAGGCAGCTGATCAACCCAGGCACGGTTAAAGATATGCAGCGTGATCGCCAGACGATGGCCCGTGGCCAGTGAACGCAGTTTTTCCACATCCTCTTCGCAAAGCGAGTCTGAAAAAACATGGGCGTGGAAAGCGGTATCAGGATGATGGCTGAGAAGTGAAAACAACGTAATGCCCAGGCCACGCGCGTAGGCGTAGTTGATGCCAAACGCAACATGAACCGGATTATCATCCGTGTCAGCAAGCGTGTTAACCAGCAGCTGACTTTGCTGAACGGCCTCAGCAAGAGGGGTAATTGCCATTACGCTTCACTATTCCAGATTATGAGTAATAAACGTTTGTATTCTAGTCAGTTTATCGTGATCCAGCCCGAATAATTTTTCAGCAGGCTGATCAAACTGAAAACGGGTGGCAAAAACGAACGTCGACGCAGCAATATTATCCGGTCCGATAAACAAAACGTTATTGACCGGACGCTGTTCCCGGACTTCACACGGGCCATAAAGCATGATCACCGGTATCTGCTGCGCATCCGCAATATAAGCATTGCCAGAGTCAGAGGAGATGTAGAAATCCATCTGTGCAATGGCCCACGGAACCTCTTCCAGTTTTAGCTCACCAATCAGACTGACGATATTGTCTTTCGGGCCGGTCAGGCTCAGTAACTCATCCAGCCACGGCTGCTCAGCCGGTGGGCCAAACACATAAAAGGTGCAGGGCAGGTCAGCCAGTGACGCCATCAGCTGCTGCCAGATGCTGGCAGGAATGGTTTTAGCCCGATTTCCGGCAGAAATACTGATGCCAATTTTAATACCGCTGCGCGGATTAAGCAGCGCGGCGGGCGGCGCAGGCGGCTGCCAGAGCGGTGAGGTCGCATGCTTAGGGAAATCGGTGTTGCGGTAGTCACGATTAATCAGCTTCAGGTAGCTGTCGAGCGTTAAATCCGTTTTGGTGTGGTCGACAATACCGCTGGCGCTGCGATAGAAGGTCTTATGGTAGGACTTACGCACATAGGTGCGCAGAAACTGCTTGTTCGGTGCGTTGCAGAGCGCGGCGAAAAACAGGTTCACGCTGTTTGGCTGCACCAGATAGACGTTGTCATAGCGGTTCATCAGAGTGAACGCGAGCTTCAGTTTGGCAAAAAAGCTGCGCTTCGCCTCTTCAATCAGGAAATAGCGGCTGACCGTGTCATCGTGACGCGCCAGCGGCTCCACCGCTTTGCTGATCAGCAACTCAGACTGACCCAGTGCGCGCAGCATCGGGGTGATATTAATAAAATCACCAATCTTCGCCGTCTGGATGATCAGGCTGCGTCCGGTTGGCCGGTAAAACAGCCGCATTATGGCCCGGAAAGGCAGCAACAGCAGGTAGATCAGCACATAGTTCATGGCATGTTTTCCGTAATAACGGCCTGCAGTTTCTCTGCCACCGTGTCAGCAGTCAGCTCTGCCAGGTTATGATTCGGGGCGCTCAGTGCCTGTTGGTTCTGCCCGTAACCGCCAATCAATCCAGGATCGGTCGGACCATACAGCGTGAGGTTAGGGCGATCCAGTGCCGCCGTCAGATGGCTCAATCCGGTATCCACTGAGACCACCGCCCGTGCGCCCGCCAGCTGTTGTGCTATCGCTTCCAGCGTCAGCTTAGGCAGCACATCGACATGCTCAAATCCTTCTGCAAGGCGCTGCGCACGCTGATGCTCATGTTCAGCACCCCAGGGCAATTTCACCCGCAACCCGCTGGGCTGCATCTGCTCAATCAGCTCTCGCCAGTGTGATTCCGGCCAGTGCTTGTTGTCACGCGTTGTGGCATGCAGAAAGACCAGGTAATGATGTGCGTCAGCGGGCAGATGATGCAGGAAGTGTCCGGCAATCGCGTAGTCACCCTGACTTTGCGGCTTTTCATAGCCCAGGCTTTTGGCGAACAGTTCGCGCGTCCGCTCAACCGCGTGCTGTCGCTTACTGACCTCATGGCGGATGTCATACCACCAGCTGGCGAACGGCTCACGCGCGCTACGGCTGTCCTGCCCATGTTTCACCCCTTTCGATAAGCGGGTGACCAGCGCGGCACTTTTGATCAGGCCCTGTGCATCAATCACGATATCGTACTCACGTGACTGTAACGCGCGCTTAAACAGCACGCGCTCTTCACGCTGCTGACTGCCAAACCAGTGTTTGCGCCAGCGGCGAATCGCAACCGGTAACACCTTATCTACTGCGGGATGCCAGCCAGGGATCTGTGCGAAATTCTCTTCCACTACCCAGTCGAAACGGATGCCGGGAATGGCATGAATTGCATCGGTCAGTGCCGGGAGCGAATGCAGCACATCGCCCATTGACGAAGTTTTAACAATCAGGACGTGCATGGCACCTCCTGTGGCGCGAGCAGTTCGCTCAGCGTCTGATGTACACGTTCAGGCTGAATATCGATCAGGCTCTGGTGATAGCCCTGTTCGGCATCGCCTTTGCGCACTTTATGATAGCCGGTAATCAGGCGAATAATTCGCGCCTGCTTTGCCAGCGGCGGCGTAAAGTCAGGGCTGCTTGGTCCATAGAGCGCCACCAGTGGACGATCCAGCGCCGCGGCGATATGCATCAGGCCGGAGTCGTTGCTGACCACGGCACGGCATTGCGCCAGCAAAATCACCGCCTGTTCCAGCTGAGTTTCACCCGCCAGATTACGGCAGTGGCCGCGAGCCTCTTCGGGCAGCGTCGCGATAATCTCTTCGCCGGTCGGGCGATCTTTGGCGGAGCCAAACAGCACGATCTGAAAGCCTTCAGCAATCAACTGGCGGGCCAGCGTGGCGTAGTGATAGTGCGGCCAGCGTTTGGCCGGACCAAATTCAGCGCCCGGACAAAAACCGATGACCGGACGGGTCGCGGCGAGCTGAAACTGTGCGGCCGTTTCAATTTTTTCCTGCTCTTCAACCTGCAGTTTTGGCCACAACAGCGGCTGTGGCAGCTGCGCCGCCGAAGCAACAGGTGTGTCGTAGCCCAGCGCAACGTAGCGCTCAACCATCAGCGGAAACGCGGCTTTATCCAGCACCCGCAAATCATTCAGCAGGCCATAGCGCATTTCACCGCGCCAGCCGACGCGGCGTTTTATTCCGGCAAAGAAGGGGACCAGCGCCGACTTGAAGGAGTTAGGCAGCACATAAGCACGGTCGTAGTGACTGGCGCGCAGCACTTTGCCCAACCGGCGACGCTCACCGATTTCCAGTGCGCCATGCCCAAGCGGCATCGCCAGCGCCTGATTCACCTCCGGCATGCGTGACAACAACGGACGGCACCATGCAGGTGCCATCACGTCAATCACCGCATCGGGATGTTCGGCCTTGAGGGTGCGATAGAGACTTTGCGACATCATCATATCGCCGACCCACGACGGGCCGATTACCAGAATTTTCATCGCCGGAGCAGCTTCCTTTATGCGTTACGGTTCAGCCAGACCATATAGTCAGCGACGCCCTGCGCCACCGTTTTAAATGGCTTGTCGTAGCCGGCCGCACGCAGCTTAGTGAGATCGGCCTGAGTATAGGCCTGGTACCGTCCTTTGAGTTTTTCCGGGAACGGGATGTACTCGATCTGACCTTTCTGGTGGAACTTCAGTACTGCGTCAGCCACTTCCTGGAAGGACTCGGCGCGGCCTGTGCCACAGTTGTAAATCCCGGAGACGCCATTTTCCCAGCACCACAGGTTCACTTCCGCAACATCATCAACGTGGATGAAATCACGTTTAAAGCCGTCGCTGCCTTCAAACAGTTTTGGATTTTCATCGTTGCTGATCTGCGTGTTCAGATGGAAGGCAACGCTTGCCATGCTGCCCTTGTGGCCTTCACGCGGTCCATAGACGTTGAAATAGCGGAAGCCGCATACCGGCGAGTTCGCTTCCGGCAGCATCTGACGGACGTAATGGTCGAACAGCATCTTGGAGTAGCCATAAACATTAAGCGGCTGCTCATACTGACGCTCTTCAATGAAATTCTCGTTGCGTCCGCCGTAGGTCGCTGCGGAAGAAGCGTAGAGGAACGGGATCTCGCGCTCAAGACAGAAGTGCAGCAGCTCTTTGGAGTACTGATAGTTGTTCTCCATCATGTACTTGCCATCCCACTCGGTGGTGGAGGAGCAGGCGCCCTGATGGAACACCGCTTCGATCGGGCCTAAATCATCGCCCGCCATCACGCTCATCAGGAACTCTTCTTTGTCCATGTAATCGACGATATCCAGGTCGACTAAATTGGCAAACTTGGTGCCATCCTTCAGATTATCCACCACCAGAATGTCGGTGTGACCGCGATCGTTCAGCGCTTTGACGATGTTGCTGCCAATCATTCCTGCGCCGCCAGTTACGATAATCATGTTGTTACCTTCAACGTTGTGGGGTGAAACAGGAGGTTTCACACACGAATACCTCACATCATAACATTTCATCAGGGTGCAGACAGCCAGATGACTCTGTAACGCTTTGTGCGTACATCCTTGCGGCGTGAACTATGCTGCAAAAATGACATTCTGTTGGGCGATTTATCGTGAAGAAGCGGCCTGTTCAGTAAGATATGCCAGATTTTTGCCATCTGAGGAGAGCAATGATGCCTGCGCAATTTTATCAACAACTTCGTCAGCAACTTGATGATGCACGTCAGGAAGGACTGTTTAAACAGGAGCGGATCATCACCTCTGCCCAGCAGACGGAGATCGTGGTTGGCGGCGCTCCGGCGGTGATTAACTTCTGTGCCAATAACTACTTAGGTTTAGCGAACCATCCGGCGCTGATTCAGGCGGCGAAAGAGGGGATGGATTCGCATGGTTTTGGTATGGCGTCGGTGCGCTTTATTTGCGGCACGCAGGATAGTCATAAGCAGCTGGAAAAGCGGCTGGCAGACTTTCTCGGCATGGAGGATGCCATTCTTTACTCCTCCTGTTTCGATGCCAATGGCGGCCTGTTTGAAACCCTGCTTGATGCGCAGGATGCCGTCATCTCTGATGCGCTGAACCACGCTTCCATTATCGATGGCGTCCGGCTGT
Source organism: Pantoea sp. Ft-CA_14 (assembly GCF_024520875.1). Lineage (NCBI taxonomy): Bacteria > Pseudomonadati > Pseudomonadota > Gammaproteobacteria > Enterobacterales > Erwiniaceae > Pantoea > Pantoea sp. Ft-CA_14. Next base: position 57,352 of record NZ_JALNPM010000017.1, read on the forward strand.
GCAAAGCGCAGCGTTACCGCTATGCCAATAACGATATGGCGCAGCTGCGCGCCTGCTTGCAGGAAGCGCGCGCTAAAGGCGCGCGTCATATTCTGATCGCCACCGATGGGGTCTTCTCAATGGATGGGGTAATTGCGAATCTGCCCGCTATCTGCGATCTGGCCGACGAGTTCTCTGCGCTGGTGATGGTGGATGATTCCCATGCGGTGGGCTTTGTCGGGAACGCCGGACGCGGAACCCATGAATATTGCGATGTGATGGGCCGGGTCGACATCATTACCGGCACGCTGGGTAAAGCGCTGGGTGGCGCCTCCGGTGGCTACACCGCAGCAAAAGCAGAAGTGGTGGAGTGGCTGCGCCAGCGTTCCCGTCCCTATCTGTTCTCTAACTCGCTGGCCCCGGCCATTGTTGCCGCCTCGCTGCGGGTGCTGGATCTGCTCAGCGAAGGCGACGGGCTGCGTCAGCGTCTGTGGGACAACGCCCGTTACTTCCGGGAGCAGATGACGGCGGCGGGCTTTACGCTGGCGGGAGCCGATCACGCCATTATCCCGGTGATGCTGGGTGAAGCCAGCGTCGCCCAGGAGTTCGCCCGCCTGCTGCAACAGGAAGGCATCTACGTTACCGGCTTCTTCTATCCGGTGGTGCCAAAAGGTCAGGCACGCATTCGCACCCAAATCTCTGCGGCGCATACCCAGCAACAGCTGGAACGTGCGGTGGCGGCCTTTACCCGTATCGGCAAACAACTGGGCGTTATCGCCTGAGGAGTCCGTCATGAAAGCACTCGCCAAACTGAAGAAGGAAACGGGCATCTGGATGGTGACCGATGCGCCAGTTCCGGAGCCGGGCCACAACGATTTGCTGATTAAGATTCGCAAAACCGCTATCTGCGGTACCGATGTCCATATCTACAACTGGGATGACTGGTCGCGCAAAACCATTCCGGTACCGATGATTGTCGGTCATGAATATGTGGGGGAAGTGGTTGCGATAGGACAGGAAGTGAAAGGCTTTACGATTGGCGATCGGGTCTCGGGCGAGGGGCATATCACCTGCGGACATTGCCGTAATTGCCGTGCCGGGCGAACGCATTTATGCCGTAACACAATGGGTGTAGGCGTTAACCGGCAGGGCTGTTTTGCAGAGTATCTGGTTATCCCGGCCTTCAATGCGTTCAAAATTCCTGACAACATTTCCGATGAGCTGGCGGCAATCTTTGATCCATTTGGCAACGCCGTGCATACCGCGCTATCGTTCGATCTGGTGGGTGAGGATGTACTGATCTCCGGCGCGGGTCCTATCGGCATCATGGCCGCCGCGGTCTGTCGCCATGTCGGCGCACGTAACGTGGTGATCACGGACATCAATGAGTATCGTCTGTCACTGGCGCGCAAAATGGGCGTCACGCGCGCGGTCAATGTGGCGAATGAGGATCTGCGAGACGTGATGCACTCGCTGGGCATGACAGAAGGATTCGATGTCGGGCTGGAGATGTCTGGTGCACCGCCTGCCTTCCGTTCATTGCTGGAGGTAATGAATCACGGAGGGCGGATTGCACTGCTGGGCATCCCGCCGGGTGAAATGGCGATCGACTGGAACCAGGTGATCTTCAAAGGGCTTTTTATCAAGGGCATTTATGGCCGGGAGATGTTTGAAACCTGGTATAAAATGGCGGCGCTGATCCAGTCCGGGCTTGATTTAACGCCGGTTATTACCCATCGCTATGGAATCGACGATTTCCAGCAGGGCTTTGATGAGATGCGTTCTGGACGCTCGGGAAAGGTGATACTGAGCTGGGATTAAAACAACGGCCGCCAGGGCGGCCGCATGATTAGCTTTGTTTTTTCTCTTCATCGGTCAGGTAGCGCACTTTGCGCGTGTAGTCCTGGCCTTTAAAGTTCAGCGGCTGTTGCGGATCGGCGAGGTATTTTTGCCATTCCGACAGCGGAAAGCCGCCATGTGCGCCTACCACTTCAGGCGGGATCACCGCCGACTGACCGCCAATTTTCTTTGAGACCGGCCAGTTAGCCCATTCGCCCAGATTGACGGTTTTAATATCCAGCATGTCCAGCAACACCGCGAGCGGCAGCTGGTCAGTAGGCGGCTGGCTGTCGTTCATTAAATTCCAGGTATCATTAAACAGCGTCAGCCACAGCGGCGAAATGCGCTGCCAGACCTCACGGGTGGCCGCCAGGTAAGCCCCATTCACGTGATCCACCAGCCAGGGCCGGATACTGTGCGGGTAGTAGGCGGGAATCGCCTCTTCCGGGGCATCAGCCAGCTTGGCAATCATTTTCCCCTGACGAAAACTGGAATAGAGATGGCCGGGCTTCATCATAATCTCGGGCATCTTAAGCAGATTGAGGTCGGAATCGATCATCAGAATGCCGTCGCCTTTTGCCTGTAAGGGCGCCTGCAATTTAATCAAACGACTGCGATAGATCTGCTTGTAGCGATAGCTCTCTTCCCGATGCGGGACATCCAGCGTCGCCACGCGGGTTTTTACTGGCAGGCTGCCAAAGGCGTGAGCCGGCTGATCGCTGACAATTACGATCTCTTCAGCCTCTGTCGCAAAGCGTGCCGCAAAATCGGCACTGAGCAGGGCTTCTTCAATAAAGTCCGCGCCGGTGCAGGGGATCACGACAGAAGTGACCGGTACAGTGCCCTGAACCTCTTTTTGCGAATAAGGCAGGTTATGACTCGCCCTGATATGGCGATAACGGGGATTTAAAAAATTAAGCATGAGGTTTCTTTTCCACGACGCTTTGCAAAATATTCTCGACGCCGCTGATATAAGTTTCAATAGCGTACTGTTCACGTACGCGTTTCGCTGCCGCATTGATCAGGCGTTGACGTAAATCCGCATCCTGCCACAGCGCGGTCAGATGCTGGGTCAGTTGCACCACGTTGCCATAATCAAACAGCAGCCCGGTTTCGTCATGACTGATCAATTCGGCAGTGCCGACCACGCGGGATCCCACTACGGCGGTATTCACCAGCATCGCCTCCAGCACAACCCTTGGTAAGCCCTCACTGCGTGAGGCAAGAATAAACGCATCAAAGGCGGTGAGGTAATCCAGCGCGTTGTTCTGAAAGCCTGTAAAGACCACATGCTGCTGGATGTTCTCTGCGGTAGCGAGTTGCAGCAGATGCTGAAGTTCCGGACCCGCTCCGACCACCACCATCTTCCAGTCGGCATCGGGATTAGCACGTTTAAAACGGCCCAGTGCCTGCAGAATATGGTGATTAGATTTACGCAATATCAGCGAGCCGATCGTGCCAAACACAAAAGTCGAAGGGGAGAGTTTAAAGCGCTGGCGTACTTCAAGGCGGTCGGGCAGAGGCTGGTGGATGTCGATAGCGTTATTGACGGTAAAACAGCGTTCCGCATCAACCCCGTGGCTGCGCAGGGTGTTATTCACGCCCTGCGACACGGCAATGATCGCCTGGCAATCCTGATTGACCATGCTGACCAGCCGCGGTTCCAGAACCGGATCGATACGGCAGTGTTGCACTACCGCAACATCCAGGCTGCGCGCCGCCAGATAACCTTCCACATTGGTGCTGGGCTGGTTATTCATATAGAGCGTGTCAAACTTCCCCAGCTGCAGCAGTGAATTGATTTTGCTGGCGTTGGGCATAATGCGCCAGTGTGTATCAATTTCATCGATAGCGCGCTTCTTGAGCTTTTTATTGAAAAACAGCAGTGCCCGCGCGACTTCTTTAACAAACTTTGCCCAGCGTGGTTGCGTGATTTGCGGAATAAAAAAGACCGGGATAGCCAGCGCATTCAGCGTGGCCTCAATGGTTTCGTCGTTGCCACGGCTGTAGTTGTGATAGAAGCAGCAGGTGATATCAAACTTTTGACGATCGATACGCTTCAACAGCTCCAGCATACTGTTGGTGCCGCCGCCCCACTCTCTGCCGTTATCCAGCAGCAGGATTTTTTGTTTAATAATCGTCATCCCTATCACTGTTCCTGCACAGCCTGTTATTGCCCGACCCAGGATTATAGTAATTTCTGCGTATAAATGAACGCTAAGCTGAACACTTAGCATTCATAGCAAATTCAGAACAGATTTTTTAGCGTGTTAAACAGCGGGCTGTTATTCACACTTTCCGCTATTACCGTTAAGGCTCGGGTGGCAGGAACCGGCGCCAGCGGCTGTTTCGGCTTACACAGGTCTGCAGGCTGGAAGCGCGGTGTCACCGGTTTTGCCGGCGACACAGGCGGCCGTGAGCCGCTGTGCAGTGATTCGTTCAGCAGCTGACTGGGACGAACCAGCGTAACGTCGGCTGGCAATGTGGGTAACATCTGCTGCAGCACCCGCACGGTGTTAGGGTGGGGATGACCAATGGCAATGGCGTAACCGTCGCGCTGCGCCAGTTTCACCGCCCGACTGAACTGCTGGCGGATGGCATTAATATCCTGGCTGTCATCCAGAAATACCCGGCGTTTTAATACCCTGACCTGGGTGCCCTGTGCGGCAGGAACAGCCTGACTGTTAGCGATGGTCATGCTATCCAGAAAGTAGAGATTGTAGTGGTTCAGCGCCTGCATCACTTTCTGCATGCCGGGCAGGCTGGAGGTCATCCTGCTGCCCATATGGTTGTTCAGACCTACGGCATAAGGCACGTTGTTAACCGCATTGCGCATGATGCGGGTAACTTCTTCGCTGCTCATCTCCGGCGTTAAGGTATCTTTTTCCAGCGGCTGCTTGCTCAGCGGCGCCATGGGCAGATGGATCAACACTTCGTGACCACTCTGGTGCGCTTTGGTGGCCATTTCACGGGCATGTGGCGCGTTGGGCAAAACCGCCACTGAAATGGCCTGCGGCATCTGCAGGACCTTGTTCTCTTCGGCAGGGCGATAGCCTACGTCATCGATGACAATGGCCAGTTTGCCCGCCTGCGCAGCGTAGCTCAACAGCAGGGTGCTCAACAGAACGGGGATTTTTCGAAGTTGCAGCAAAACCTATTTTCCTAACCACGGGAGTGGATTGACGGCCTGTCCCTGACGTCGGATTTCAAAATAGAGCGACGGAGTACCGCGGCCACCACTGGTGCCCACCAGTGCGATAGGCTGTCCTGCCTTCACCTGCGTACCCACGCTCACCAGCGCACTTTGGTTGTAGCCATACAGGCTCATATCGCCTTTACCATGTTCCAGCACGACCACCAGGCCGTAGCCCTGTAACCAGTCGGCCATCAGCACGCGGCCATCGGCGATAGCTTTCACCTCGGTACCTTCGCGCGCATCAATCACCAGTCCTTTCCAGCGCAGTTCACCCTGCAGCTGTTCACCAAAACGATGTTCAATGCGTCCGCGTACCGGCCACAAGGCCTGCCCGCCCGCGCGACCAAGTCCACCGGTGCGCGCCACCAGTTCGCGTTCGCTCTGGGTCGGCTGATAGCTGGAGCCTTTGGCTTTCGCCTGCGCCTGACGCTGACGCACTTTTTCCGCCTCACGCGCTTCACGGGCGGCGCGCTCGCGCGCCTCGCGTTCCGCACGGGCGATCTTATCCTGCAGACGGCTTTCGTTCTGACGCATCTCGACCAGATCGGCCTGATCTTTTTCCAGCGCGCTTTCCAGTGTCGTCAGGGTTTTTTTCCGCGCTTCGCTCGCCTGTTGCAGCTTCTGCTGCTGGCCCTGCTGCTGCGCTAATAAGCCTTTCTGCTGCTGTTGCTTCTGCTCCAGCGTGGCGCGTTGCTGAGCCAAATCCTGACGCGTCTGTTGCAGCGATTCGATACTTTTCTGGCGCGCCGCATTCAGATAGCCGAAATAGGCCAGAATACGCTCGCTGCGCTGACTCTCTTCACCGCCCATCAACAGCTGTACACCGTTGTGCTTACCCTGACGAAACGCCGCATCAAGCTGCTCTGAAAGCAGGTTTTCCTGTTGGGTTTGCTGTTTTTCAAGGCGGGCGATGGAGGTGGCAAGCTGTTTGATTTCGTCATTCAGGGCGTTGAGGCTATTGCGGGTGTCACGCAACTGACGGCTCGCCTGAGCGATGATTTTTTCCTGGCTCTGCAACTGATCCAGTAATTTGCTGCGCTGCAACTTTTGCGCTTTAACGCTTTTCTCTTTTTCAGCGATGTTTTGCTGAATAGATTGCAGCTGAGATTTGCTGTCTTCTGCACTAACGGCGGCGGCAGGCAATAACAGTGCCCCCGCACAAAGCAGGCTAAGGGAGAGGCTGGACAAGTGTGTGAACAACGGCAGGTTATCGCCGTTGGGACGGGTCCTTGTGTGCGAAACGGTTGTTTTTCCCTTCATAGGCCAATGATTATTCCACGATGAACCGCCGCTTACCAGTGCTCCCCACTGGCATTTGCTTTTCCAGTTATGTCCACTTTCACAATGACATGGATTAAGCCTTACGCCATTTTTGCTATTCAGCCACTTTTTTTGGAAAATGAAGCACAAATCGATACTCTGGCCGCATAGCATCTGTACATGCGAAGTGGCGCAGGTATACTCAGAACCCTTGTTTTAGCTTATTAGCCCGGTCTGGAGTCGTTACCCCTCATGCAAGAAATTATGCAGTTTGCAAGCAATCACCCCATCCTGAGTCTGGCATGGGTCGTTTTACTCGTTCTGGTGATTGTGACTACCGTTAAAGGAATGTTCTCTAAGGTAAAAACGATCAGTCGCGGTGAAGCAACCCGCCTGATTAACAAAGAGGACGCGGTAGTTGTAGACGTGCGTTCGCGCGACGATTTCCGCAGAGGCCATATTTCAGGTGCGCTGAATGTCGCAGCCGCTGAGATTAAAAAAGGCAACATCGACGAACTGGCAAAGCATAAAGCGCAGCCCATAATTGTGGTGTGTGCAACCGGACAAAGCGCGGGTGATTCTGCTGCGCATCTCAGCGCGGCCGGCTTTGAGCGGGTTTCAGTGCTGAAAGATGGTATCAGTGGCTGGAGCGGCGAAAATCTGCCGTTAGTTCGCGGCAAATAATCTTACAGAGGTGCTGATCATGGCAAATGTTGAAGTGTATACCAAGGCGACCTGTCCTTACTGCCATCGGGCGAAGGCGCTGTTAACGCAAAAAGGCGTATCGTTTCAGGAGATCCCCATTGATGGAGACATGGCGAAACGCGAAGAGATGATCAAGCGTAGCGGCCGCACCACCGTGCCTCAGATTTTTATTGATGCGCAGCACATTGGTGGCTGCGACGACTTATTCGCACTCGATAATCGCGAAGGTTTAGATCCCTTACTGCAGGCGTAATTTTACGCCGGACAATCTCATACATAGGATTTGGTCACATGTCAGAACATAACACCAACGAAATGCAATTCCAGATTCAGCGCGTATTCACCAAAGACATCTCTTTTGAAGCGCCAAATGCACCGCAGGTTTTCCAGAAAGAGTGGGAACCGGACGTTAAACTGGATCTGGACACTGCATCTTCTCAGCTGGCTGACGAAGTTTACGAAGTGGTACTTCGTGTGACTGTAACCGCCACCGTGGGCGAAGAGACCGCTTTCCTGTGTGAAGTTCAGCAGGCCGGTATTTTCACCATCAGCGGTATTGAAGGAACGCAGATGGCACACTGCCTGGGCGCATACTGCCCGAACATCCTGTTCCCGTACGCACGCGAATGCATTACCAGCCTGGTATCACGTGGTACCTTCCCGCAGCTGAACCTGGCACCGGTTAACTTTGATGCGCTGTTCATGAACTACCTGCAGCAGCAGCAAGGTGAAGAAGGTGCTGAACCACATCAGGATGCCTGATGACAACTCACGCTTCGATTAGCGTCATCGGTGCCGGTTCATACGGCACCGCTTTGGCGATTACGCTGGCCCGCAACGGCCATCCGGTGCTGTTGTGGGGACATAACCCGGCGCATCTGGCGCAGCTTCAGAGTGACCGTTGCAACACCGCTTTCCTGCCTGATGTCCCGTTCCCCGACCATCTTTCTCTTGAACCTGATCTGACCAAAGCTATTGCTGCCAGCCGCGATTTATTGATCGTGGTGCCGAGTCATGTGTTTGGCGAGGTGCTGCAGCAGATCAAGCCTCATCTGCGGTCAGACTCGCGTATTGTCTGGGCGACCAAAGGGCTGGAAAAAGAGACCGGACGTCTGCTGCAGGATGTGGCGCGGGAAATTGTCGGCGATGACATTCCGCTGGCTGTAATCTCCGGACCGACCTTTGCGAAAGAGCTGGCAGCCGGATTACCGACGGCTATCGCGCTGGCCGCAACGGATGCGCAGTTTGCTGAGGATCTGCAGCAGAAGCTGCACTGCGGTAAGAGCTTCCGCGTTTATAACAACCCTGACTTCATCGGCGTACAGCTGGGCGGCGCGGTAAAAAACGTGATTGCTATCGGTGCCGGGATCTCTGACGGGATTGGTTTTGGCGCGAATGCGCGTACCGCACTGATCACCCGCGGTCTGGCTGAAATGAGCCGGCTGGGCGCCGCGCTGGGTGCCGATCCCACCACCTTTATGGGGATGGCGGGTCTGGGCGATCTGGTGCTGACCTGTACCGATAATCAGTCGCGTAACCGTCGTTTTGGCATGATGCTGGGCCAGGGCGAGGATGTAGATAGCGCGCAACGCATTATCGGACAAGTTGTAGAAGGCTACAGAAATACCAAAGAAGTCAAAGCATTGGCTGCCCGTTTTGGTGTGGAAATGCCGATCACCGAGCAGATTTATCAGGTGCTGTATTGCGAAAAACCGGCGAGAGATGCAGCATTGAGTCTGCTGGGACGAACAAGGAAGGACGAAAACAGCACTGGCTAACGCAGGACGCGTAGCATCATCACCTGCAGCGCCCATTCAGGCGCTTTTTTTATCGGGAGAAAACAGCAATGTCGTCTGATGAGTTAGAACTGGTCTGGAATAATATCAAAGCAGAAGCGCGCGCCCTGGCTGATTGTGAGCCGATGCTGGCCAGCTTCTTCCACGCGACATTGCTCAAGCATGAAAATCTCGGTAGCGCACTGAGTTATATGCTGGCCAACAAGCTGGCTAACCCGATTATGCCCGCCATCGCCATTCGTGAAATCGTTGAAGAAGCCTACCGTGAAGATCCGTCGATGATTATGTCAGCGGCGTACGATATTCAGGCGGTGCGCCAGCGTGACCCGGCAGTCGATAAATACTCCACGCCGCTGCTCTACCTCAAAGGTTTTCACGCCTTACAGGCCTACCGCATTGGCCACTGGCTGTGGAATGAAGGCCGGCGCGCGCTGGCGGTTTATCTGCAGAATGAAATCTCCGTCTCCTTTGCCGTCGATATTCATCCCGCCGCCAACATCGGCCACGGCATCATGCTCGACCATGCCACAGGCATTGTGATTGGTGAAACCGCCGTGGTTGAGAATGATGTCTCGATCCTGCAATCGGTTACGCTGGGCGGAACCGGCAAAACCAGCGGCGATCGTCACCCGAAAATCCGTGAAGGGGTGATGATTGGTGCCGGTGCGAAAGTCCTGGGCAATATTGAAGTTGGCAAGGGAGCCAAAATCGGTGCCGGTTCCGTGGTGTTACAGCCCGTGCCGCCGCACACCACTGCAGCAGGCGTACCCGCGCGAATCGTTGGTAAGCCAGGCAGTGAAAAGCCGTCGATGGATATGGATCAGCACTTTAATGGCAGCCTGGCGGGTTTTCAGTTTGGCGACGGCATCTAGTCTTTAATCAGCGCGCCCGCATAATCAAGCTGGCGCCACGCTTCATAGACCACCACCGATACGGCGTTCGACAAATTCATACTGCGGCTTTCCGCTTTCATCGGGATACGGATTTTCTGCTGAGCCGGTAACGCCGCTAAGATCTCAGCCGGAAGTCCACGGCTCTCCGGGCCAAACAGCAGATAATCGCCAGCCTGATACGCTACGGCACTGTGTGCGGGCGTACCTTTGGTCGTCAGCGCAAACAGACGCTCAGGCGACTCTGAGGCGATAAACGCCTGATAGTCGGCGTGGAATTTAATGGCAGTAAATTCGTGGTAATCCAGCCCGGCGCGGCGTAAACGCTTGTCATCCCAGGCAAAACCAAGCGGCTGAATCAGATGAAGCTGAAAGCCAGTATTGGCACACAGGCGGATGATATTGCCGGTATTCGGCGGAATTTCTGGTTCAAACAAGACAATGTTAAGCATAAGGCCCCCGATGACAGGGGCCGAAGCATAACAAATTATTGACGAGCGGAGGAGTAGAGCGGCAACCAGAGGGTCAGACGCAGGCCGCCCAATGGGCTGTCATCCGCTTTAACCCAGCCGCGATGTTGCTGCACTGCCGTTTCAACAATCGCCAGGCCAAGACCGGTGCCGCCTGATTCGCGATCGCGTGCTTCATCGGTACGGTAGAAAGGCCGGAAAATCTGTTCACGATCTTCCGGACTCACGCCTGGACCATCGTCATCAACGTGTACCGTGATGCCGGAAATATCGACGGAGAAGCTGACGCTGATATGGGTGTGTGAATAGCGCAGCGCATTGCGTACGATATTTTCCAGCGCACTCTCCAGCGCATGGGGGTTACCATAAAGCGGCCACGGGCCAGGCGGATAGGGGATATCCATCTTCTTGCCCATCTGCTCCGCTTCGAAGCGGGCATCTTCCAGCACCCCATTCCACAACTGATTCGCCTTCATCGCTTCGCTGACCAGCGCATTTTTATGCTGGGTGCGCGACAGCACCAGCAGATCGTTAATCATGCCATCAAGACGCTGTGCTTCCATCTCAATGCGGCCCAGCTCTTTGCCTTCACCCTGGCGCCGACGCAGCAGCGCGGTAGCCAGTTGCAAGCGGGTGAGCGGGGTACGAAGCTCATGGCTGATATCTGATAACAGACGTTGCTGACCGGTCATCATCCGCTCCAGCGCACTGACCATCTGGTTAAAGCTGGAACCCGCCGCCAGAAACTCCTGTGGGCCCGATTCCAGTTCCGGATGCTGACGCAGGTTTCCGCTTGCGACTTCGTCGGCAGCATATTTCAGCTTACGTGCCGGACGTGCCAGGCTCCAGGCCAGCCAGAGCAGCAGCGGGGAGCTGATGAGCATGGTGACGATAAGCAGTAACAGGGGACGGTCAAACAGCAGATTCACGAAATCGAGCTGGGAACTGTTGGCGGGACGAATCATGTAAAGCTGGTAGTTATCTTCGCCATCCCGAACGGCGAAAGGCCCTACCAGCTCAACACGACCATATTTCTTCTTCTGCGGATGATCGGCATTGTCAGACTGGCCGATAAAATTGCGGATAACCTGCATTTCGTTATGTTGCGCGCCGATCACCCGACCTTCACTGGTGACTAACAGCAGCCGCTGACCCGGCGGTGCCCACTTTTCCACTGCCCGAAACAGACGACGCCACCACATCAGATCGTTAGGGGGATCCTGTGACAGCTCTGCTTCGACGTGTTGCTCAATCATGATGCCCTGCCGCTGTTCACTCTCCAGCAGCGAGGTCATCTGTCGTGAATCGAGCTTGGGCACCATTAGCACCAGCATCAACACCAGCGCCAGCGTCAACCAGAAGATGGCGAAGATACGGGTGGTCAGACTTCCAATCATGATGCCGAAACCATCAGATAGCCGCGGCCACGTAAGGTTTTGAACCAGGGATGGCCGTCACGGCGTTCAGGCAGCTTGCGACGCAGATTGGAGATATGCATATCAATAGCGCGGTCAAAAGGCGTCAGGCGTTTGCCCAGCACTTCCTGACTCAGGTGCTCACGCGACACCACCTGGCCCAGATGCTGCGCAAGCAGATAGAGCAGGGTGAACTCCGTGCCGGTCAAATCCAGCGTCACATCATCAAAACTGGCCTCCTGACGGCCGGGATTGAGACGCAGGCAGTCCACTTCCAGCGTAGGCGAGCTATTGTCGTGTTGCTGCTGCTGTTCACTCCAGTTTGAGCGCCGCAGAATAGCGCGGATACGCGCCACCAGTTCACGATCGTTAAACGGCTTAGGCAGATAGTCATCTGCGCCCAGTTCGAGGCCCAGTACGCGATCCAGCTCGCTGCCGCGCGCCGTTAGCATGATGACGGGGGTTTGATGTTGCTGACGCAGTTCTTTCAGGGTGTCGATACCGTTTTTCTTCGGCATCATGACATCCAGTAAAAGCAGATCAATTGAGTTATCGAGCAGGTTCAGCGCTTGTTCACCATCGCTGGCTACCACCACTTCAAACCCTTCCATTTCTAACAGTTCTTTTAAAAGCGAAGTTAATTCGCGATCGTCATCTACCAACAGGATTTTATTCATTTTTGTAGCCCTCCGCAGGCAAAATACCGTGTTCCTGGCGCACCTATCCATCGCTTTACGTAGTTTTACACCCCCTGACGGATGTTTGCAGCTGTCGCCGTACACTGGCTCTCGTTGAATCGCAAAACGGAACGAACTGGAGTACACGATGCGCAAATTAACCGCCGTCGTCCTTGCCTCAGCGATGGCTCTGAGTGTCGCCAGCGCAGGTGCTAAAGATGCGACGACGATTGACGAGATGCATCATGGCGGATTGCCGACAGGCAGTATGACGCAAAATCCGCAAAGCCACATGTTCGATGGCATCGAGCTGACTGAAGAGCAACGTCAGCAGATGCGTGACCTGATGCAACAGGCCCGACATGAGCGCCCGGTTGTCCATATTGACGATATCGCAGCACTACATGAGTTAGTGACTGCAGACCAGTTTAACGAAGCGGCCATCCGCGAGAAGGCGGAAGTGATCGCCAGAGTTCAGGTTGAACAGCAGGTCGAGATGGCGCGCGTACAGAATCAAATGTTCCAGCTGCTAACGCCAGCCCAGCAGTCGGCGTTACAGCAGAATTACCAGCGGCGACTTAATGAGCTGCGACAGTTTTCGAATTTGCAGTCAGCGTCATCGCTGCAGGCAGTGAGTAGTACCAGCAGTAACCAGTAACATAGTATCCCTGTTTTCCTTGCCATAGACACATCCCTGTCTTCCCCCGCCATGATGGTGGGGGTTTTTTTTATCTTTTTTTCACTTTTTTTATTTTGACTGGAATCATCACCCCGCAATAAAACCCTTGTTTGATTAGCGCTTGTTGAGCTTTTATGGGTAAGTCTCACCGATTCCTTACTATTCAGGTCATGACTTAAATTTAAGCCTACCGGTAAGGGTTTTACCGCCTGTTAAATATTATAACTCACTGAAAGTGAATGAATTACAGGCAGGCATAGAAAGATTTAATTATATTTTTCAATGAGATAAATCCCCCGCGTTACGCTTGCCGGTTCAGGCGCACCCTCTACACTTAATCCTGTCACTGCAGGGAAGTTAAGTGTCTTTGCGAAGTCTCAGGGAGCAGCAACCACATTATGTAGTCCTGAATGAATCTATTAACGGAGTAAGTTATGGCAGAGCATCGTGGTGGTTCAGGTAATTTCGCAGATAATCCGCAAAAAGCGTCTGAAGCCGGTAAGAAAGGCGGCCAGAGTAGCGGCGGCGGAAATTTCAAAAACGATCGTGAAAAAGCATCAGAAGCCGGGAAAAAAGGCGGCAAAAAGTAGTCGCCGGCCCTTTCTCAGCCCGGACCTGGGCCTGAATGTGGCCTGGTACTGATGTGTATGACACTTTGCCCCGACCTCCCACAGAGGCCGGGGCTTGTTTTTTTGTACCTGTCGCGCCTTCCCAAAAAAGCCTGATCCGTTGATCGACCCGCTAAGCAGTGCCCGCTTCCCGATGTTAAACTTGAGCCATTCATTCATTTTGATGCGCATCATCACTGATGCCGCACAGGGAACCTGGCATGCAACCCTCTTATGGCCGACTGGTAAAGCGTGCTGCGCTCGGCGCGACCATTCTTGCGTCTGTGCTGTTGTTCGTGAAAATTTTTGCCTGGTGGTACACCGGTTCGGTGAGTTTACTGGCCTCTCTGGTGGATTCACTGGTGGATATCGCCGCCTCGCTGACCAATCTGCTGGTGGTGCGTTATGCACTGCAGCCTGCTGACGAAGATCATACTTTCGGGCACGGCAAAGCGGAGTCGCTGGCAGCGCTGGCGCAAAGTATGTTTATTTCCGGGTCGGCGCTGTTTCTGTTTCTGACCGGCCTGCAGCATCTGGCGACGCCCAATGAGTTGCGGGCGCCCGGCGTCGGTATTGTAGTGACCGTGGTGGCGCTGAGTTCAACGCTGGTGCTGGTGGCCTTTCAGCGCTGGGTGGTTCGTAAAACCCGCAGCCAGGCGATCCGGGCTGACATGCTGCACTATCAGTCCGACGTCATCATGAATGGCGCTATTTTGGTTGCGCTGGTGCTGAGCAGCTATGGCTTTGCCCGGGCGGATGCCCTGTTTGCGCTGGGCATTGGTATTTTTATTCTCTACAGCGCACTGCGTATGGGCTACGAGGCGGTTCAGTCATTGCTGGATCGCGCGTTACCGGAAGAGGAACGGCAGCAAATCCTGACGCTTGCGACAAACTGGCCGCAGGTGCAGGGCGTTCACGATCTGCGAACCCGTCAGTCCGGGCCGACCAAATTTATTCAGCTGCATCTGGAACTGGAAGATCAGCTGCCACTGGTGCAGGCGCATCGGGTAGCCGATCAGGTTGAGAAGGCGTTACGCAAAGAATTTCCCGGCTCAGACGTAATTATCCATCAGGATCCCTGTTCTGTGGTACCGTTCGAGAGAGAGGATTCTTTAGGTTTTTAACTTAAATGAATCAAATCGATACGGCAGGGATGACGTAACGCTAACATTGCTGCAAAAAATAGTGAAAAGTTGTCTGACCTGAATCAATTCAGCAGCAAGCCTTTGATATACTATCTGCCATCACGTGTCGCGCGAGTCGTAAAATGAGCTTCAGCAGCGATCGACAGGCAGGATTAACCCTTAGTTTTGAACAATCCAGAGGTTGTCATGATCAAAAAAATTGGTGTATTAACCAGCGGCGGTGACGCCCCAGGCATGAACGCAGCTATTCGTGGCGTGGTGCGTTCCGCGCTGAGTGAAGGACTGGAAGTTTTTGGGATCTATGACGGTTACCTGGGATTGTACGAAGATCGCATGATCAATCTTGATCGCTACAGCGTTTCCGACATGATTAACCGCGGCGGCACTTTCCTGGGCTCAGCACGCTTCCCTGAATTCCGTAATGAAGATGTGCGTCAGGTTGCCATTGAGAACATGAAAAAGCGCGGCATTGATGCGCTGGTTGTTATTGGTGGTGACGGTTCCTACATGGGGGCTAAGCGCCTGACTGAAATGGGCTTCCCGTGCATTGGTCTGCCAGGCACCATCGATAACGACGTTGCCGGAACGGATTACACTATCGGTTATTTCACTGCACTGGAAACCGTGGTTGAAGCGATTGACCGCCTGCGTGATACCTCTTCATCGCATCAGCGTATTTCGATTGTGGAAGTGATGGGTCGCTACTGTGGCGATCTGACACTGGCGGCCGCCATTGCGGGTGGCTGTGAGTTCATCGTACTGCCTGAGTTCCCGTATACTCGTGAAGAGCTGGTAGCGGAAATCAAAGCGGGCATCGCCAAAGGTAAAAAGCACGCTATCGTGGCGATTACCGAGCACATCTGCGATATCGACGATCTGGCGCGTTTCATCGAAACAGAAACCAAGCGTGAAACCCGTTCTACCGTTCTGGGCCACATTCAGCGTGGCGGTGCACCTTGTGCGTATGACCGTATTCTGGCCTCACGCATGGGGGCCTACTCCATTGAACTGCTGATGCAGGGTTACGGCGGCCGTTGCGTGGGTATTCAGAACGAGAAGATGGTGCATCACGACATCGTCGACGCCATTGAAAATATGAAGCGTCCGTTCAAACGCGACTGGCTCGACACCGCGAAAAAACTCTATTAATTCCTCTTCGGGGTGTGCGACCTGGCGCGCCCCGGCATCCCGCCTCTATATTCCCCATGGTTATAACAGCTTATTTTTAATTCTTTTAGCTCTGTATTGGTTTATGTCACGCTTAGCCCATAACGACATTGGGAGAGTGCGTAATGAACAAGTGGAGTATCGGCGTTACCCTGTTGCTGGCCTCAACCAGCGTTCTGGCGAAAGACATTCAGCTGTTAAACGTTTCCTACGATCCAACGCGTGAGCTGTACGAACAGTACAACAAAGCGTTCAGTGCGCACTACAAACAGGAAACCGGCGATAATGTCGTGGTCCGTCAGTCGCATGGCGGTTCCGGTAAGCAGGCGACCTCCGTGATTAACGGCATTCGGGCGGATGTGGTCACACTGGCGTTGCAATCGGATGTTGATGCCATTGCAGAACGCGGTCGTATTGATAAAAACTGGATTCAGCGTCTGCCGGACAACTCTGCGCCCTACACCTCGACCATTGTCTTCCTGGTTCGTAAAGATAATCCTAAAGGCATCCATGACTGGAGCGACCTGACGAAGCCAGGCGTATCTGTTATTACCCCTAACCCGAAAACGTCCGGCGGCGCACGCTGGAACTATCTGGCGGCCTGGGGCTGGGCGCTGGATCATAACAACGGCGATCAGGCTAAAGCGCTGGCTTACGTCAGAGCGCTGTTTAAAAACGTTGAAGTGCAGGATTCCGGCGCACGCGGCGCAACCAACACCTTCGTTGAGCGCGGGATTGGTGATGTGCTGATCGCCTGGGAAAATGAAGCCTATCTGGCGGTTAACAAGCTGGGCAAAGACAAGTTCGAGATTGTCACTCCGAGCGAATCGATTCTGGCGGAACCGACCGTGTCGGTGGTCGATAAAGTGGTAGATGAAAAGGGGACGCGTAAGGTCGCCGACGCTTATCTGAAATACCTCTACTCGCCAGAAGGCCAGACTATCGCTGCACAGAACTACTACCGTCCGCGTGATGCTGAAGTCGCGAAGAAATTCGCCAGCACCTTTGCGCCAGTGAAGCTGTTTACCATTCAGGACAAGTTTGGTGGCTGGACACAGGCTCAGAAAGCCCACTTCGCCGATGGCGGCA
The DNA here is from genome assembly GCF_024520875.1 of Pantoea sp. Ft-CA_14. Taxonomy (NCBI): domain Bacteria; kingdom Pseudomonadati; phylum Pseudomonadota; class Gammaproteobacteria; order Enterobacterales; family Erwiniaceae; genus Pantoea; species Pantoea sp. Ft-CA_14. The sequence continues at coordinate 74,267 of NZ_JALNPM010000017.1, forward strand.
GCTATGACCAGGTCATGAAACCGTAATGCGCTGCGGTCAGCGCATCCCTGCGCTGACCGCTTATCCTCCACAACCACGCCTTTTCTCCTTCTCCGCCCAGCCGCTGGGTTATCTGCCAGAATTCCCCGTGACATTTTTTTCTCGCCAGGCGAGGATGCAGGCTGCTAAGCCATTCAGGAAGCGTTGTTATGCCGACACATCGTCGTGCAACCCGCCTGGTTGCGGTTCTGCTGGTACTGGTCATTTCGGGGATGCTGGCTGCCGCACTGCATTTCAAAAAGAACAGTGATGCGTTGTGGCAGATCGTCAGCGAGAAATGTCTGCCTCACCAGCAGAGTGGTGGAGAACCTGCGCCCTGTCAGCGCGTCGATCAGCGGCATCGCTATGCCATGCTGAAAGATATGCACGGGCCGTTGCAGTATCTGCTGCTCCCGCTCGACAGGATCACCGGCATCGAAAGCCCGCGGTTACTGCAATCCGCTACGCCCAACTACTTTGCCCTTGCCTGGGATGAGCGGACTCTGCTTGCGCAGCGACGCGGCTCACCTATTGACGATCGGGTCCTGTCACTGGCTATCAATTCACAGTATGGCCGCACGCAGAATCAGCTCCATATTCATATCTCCTGCCTGCGACCCGATGTGCGTCAGCAGCTTGATCAGCTGACGCCGCAGCTTAGCGGGCGGTGGCAGAGCATCACGCTGCGTAAGCACCGCTACTGGCTGCGTGCATTGACCCCGGACGAGCTGACCCGGCAGAGTGCGTTTATCCGACTGGCCGATGAGCGGCCAGAGGCACGCAGTGAGATGGGGAAATATGGGCTGGCACTGGCTGAATTAAGTGATGGACGACTGGTGCTGATGGCGATAGAGCGAAACTGGCTGCTGCTGAACAGCGGTTCGGCGGAGGAGGTACAGGATCACGCCTGTCAGCTGATAGCGCCCATAAAAAAGGCGGCTTAAGCCGCCTTTAATCGGTACGTTTACTGCTTAGGCGCTTTTTGCAGCCGCAGCAGCTTTAACGATCACAGCGAAAGCGTCCGCTTTCAGTGAGGCACCGCCAACCAGCGCGCCATCGATGTCAGGCTGGGTGAAGAGCTCAGCCGCATTTTTATCGTTAACTGAGCCGCCGTACTGGATGATGACCTGTTCTGCGATAGCCGCATCTTTCTTCGCGATATGGTCACGAATGAATTTGTGAACGGCCTGAGCCTGAGCAGGGGTGGCAGATTTGCCGGTACCGATGGCCCAGACTGGCTCATAAGCGATGACCGCATCTTTAAACGCTTCGGCGCCCTGACTTTCCAGAACGGCATCCAGCTGACGAGCGCAGACTTCTTCGGTTTTACCCGCTTCGTTTTCCGCTTCGGTTTCACCAATGCACAGCACCGGTACCAGGCCCACTGACTTCAGCACTGCGTATTTCTTCGCGATGAATTCGTCGCTCTCTTTGTGGTAAGTGCGGCGCTCTGAGTGACCGATAATGATATATTTCGCGCCGATATCTTTCAGCATCTCTGCGGAAACTTCACCGGTAAACGCACCAGACAGGTTAACGTCTACGTTCTGCGCACCCAGTGCGATGTGGCTACCGGAGATGGCGTGTTTTGCCTGCTCGAGATAGAGAGCTGGCGGTGCAATGGCGACGCCACAACCCTCAACGCCAGACAGTTCCTTGCGCAGACCGGCGATCAGTTCAGCTGTGATCTGCTTGCTGCCATTCAACTTCCAGTTACCCATAACCAGTGGATGTCGCATTCTATCCTCCGCATAAAGCGATACATGAAAAATCGCTGCCAGCTGGCAGCGTTGTCTGCCAGACAGTATAGAGATCAAATGTAGCGATGGCTTTGCTTTTCGTCATTTTCGGCCTCATCATCAGGGGCTGGCGAGCGCCAGTTTGACCGGCTCAATGGCGAAGGTCAGCCCCTTGTCGCCGTTGTCAGCCACCACAAAACGCAACGCGCCCTCGACCTGCGCAAAGTAGGGTAAATCCTTACCTTGCTTCAGCAAACCCTCCAGCTTTTTACGTCCCTCATCGGCGCTCAGTCCCGGTACAAAGAAGCGCAACATGGCGGTCATGTAGGCCAGCGCTTTTTGCTGTGAGGCGTTCTGATCCGGACCTGGCAACGGTAGCCAGGTAATCTGCAGCGTCTTAATTTTGCCGGTACCGGGCTCCAGCGCGGTAGACGCATAGAGAGTTTCATTGATTTTGCTGGCGGCGCGCGTCAGGGTGCTTTTGTCACCCCGATTATCAATGGCGCGATATTCCGGCAGCATCAGCGCCCCGTTGGCCTGATTATACTTTTCGCGGAACTGGCCGATAGTCATATCAAAGGTGGGGGCGCCCGCCAGCAGATAGGGGGCGGTGGGCAACGCATCGGCCCGATCCTGCGGTGGCGGATCGGCGGCAAAGACCGGAACCGTCAGCGCAAACGATAACAGCAGTGCGCCAGGCAAATTCTTCATTTTGTCGATCCTAACCCGTAAACTCAGGCGCAAATTAAAACGGTTTTTATCCGCGAGGTCAAAACCGCAGCGGTTCTCTTCTCTCTGGATGATAATGCATGACGTTACAACAATGGTGTTTTTCCTGGCGCGGCCGGCTGGGACGACGTGATTTCTGGATCTGGCAGGCGGTCTGGTTGCTGACAACAACCCTGTTATTCGCGTTAGCGGCTAACGACTGGCTTGATACTCAGATGGCGGCCTTTGGCGTGGTCTGCCTGCTGTGGCCCGCCAGCGCGGTTATCGTTAAACGGTTGCACGATCGTAATCGCCGCGGCTACTGGGGATTTCTGGTGATTGTTGCCTGGCTGCTGGTGGCAGGGAACTGGAGCATGCTGGACGGCATATTGCCCTGGCTGTTGGGTCGCGCCATTCCGTTTGTGTTACTGGCTGGCCTGCTGCTCGATCTCGGTCTCTTTCGCGGTACCCCCGGCGCTAACCGGTTTGGTACCGCGACTCAGCCGGTGAGATACCGGCAAACGGCTCACCAGTAATGTTCGCTGGTGATATGGCCCGGCTTACGCTTCAGGTGCTTGCGCATCTCGCGCGTCTCTTTCAGTAATTGCTGAGTGTCACGCACCATCTGCGGGTTGCCGCACAGCATCACATGGCTGCTGTCGGCATCCAGGCTTAACCCGGTGGCGCGCTCCAGCTCACCGTTTTCGATCAACGCCGGGACCCGGCCAGTCAGCGAACCGGCGATCTCTTCGCGACTCACCACCGTCTGGATGTGCAGCTTGCCTTGATAATGTTGTTGCAGCTGCTGCATCAGCGGCAAAAAGCTCAGGTCGGCCGCATAGCGTGCAGCATGGACCAGCACGATGTTTTCAAAGCGATCCAGCCCTTCGCCCTGCTGTAGCATCGACAGGTAGGGGCCAATAGCGGTGCCGGTTGCCAGCATCCATAAGGTTTTGCATTCAGGGACCTCATCCAGCACAAAGAATCCTGCCGCTTCTTTGGTGACCATCACCTGATCGCCAGGCTGAAGTGCCTGCAGATGCGGACTCAGTTTGCCCTCTGGCACGGTGACCAGGTAAAACTCCAGCAGATCATCTTTCGGCGCATTGACGTAAGAGTAAGCGCGCTGTACCCGCTCACCGTCGATTTCCAGTGCCAGCTTGGCAAATTGCCCGGCGATAAAGGGATCGATGGGCGCTTTTACCCGGAGACTGAACAGCGCATCCGTCCAGTTTTTCACTTCCTTTACTTCAGCATTGACCCACTCAGCCATAATCACTCCCTGGTTGTTGATTATTCAGGCAGGTCACTATTTTCGCGGCTGCCCGGTGAGATTGCCAGCCTGCGCCGGGGCAAAGGCTCTAATCGACAAACTGTTACTTTGTCTTTACAGGCTGGCCCATAAACTTGACAGGCGCAAGCCGGGACCTTTTCGCTTACCTCTCGCTTTGTCATCTAATCCTGATATTTTGCCCGCCATAACAAGATAACTGGCGGGTGAACCGCTGTTTTAACCTCCTTTCACAGAAAGAAATTTTGCATAATCATGATGACTAAACTCGAAAATCGCCCGCTGCTGGTGATGCTCATTGTGCTGGTGGCAGTAGGGCAGATGGCACAGACTATCTACGTCCCGGCGATGTCGGTGATGGCGGATGCTCTGAATGTGCGGGATGGCGCGCTGCAGCGTGTGATGGCGGCCTATCTGATGACCTATGGCGGATCCCAGCTGATCTATGGCCCGCTGTCAGACAGCATCGGTCGTCGTCCGGTGATCCTGGCGGGCATGATGATCTTTATGATCGGCGCAATTACGGCACTGATGGCGACGTCGCTCGATATGCTGGTGTTCGGCAGCGCTGTTCAGGGACTGGGCACCGGCGTAGCTGGCGTGATGGCCCGCACCATGCCGCGCGATCTCTACGAGGGGCACGCACTGCGGCGCGCTAACAGCCTGCTTAATATGGGCATTCTGGTCAGCCCGCTGCTGGCGCCAGTAATTGGTGCACTGCTGACTCAGCTCTTTGGCTGGCACGCCTGCTTTGCCTTTCTGCTGCTGCTCTGTCTGGCGGTAACCGTCTCAATGGCACGCTGGCTACCGGAGACCCGACCGCAGAGCGCGGAAGTGACCCCTTTCTTTAAACGCTACGCCCGCCTGCTCAGCGACGCGAATTTCGTTCGCTACATTGTGCTGCTGATTGGCGCGCTGGCCGGGATTGCGGTATTTGAGTCGAGCTGTGGCGTTCTGCTGGGCGGCGTGCTCGGCCTGCACAGCCTGACCGTCAGCATCCTGTTCATCCTGCCGATTCCGGCAGCGTTTTTTGGTGCCTGGTTTGCCGGTCGCGAGCAGGGTTCATGGCACAGTCTGATGTGGTGGGGCGTAAATAGCTGCCTGCTGGCGGGCATCCTGATGTGGATCCCGGCATGGTTCGGCGTGATGAATATCTGGACGCTGCTGGTCCCGGCTGCGCTGTTCTTCTTTGGGGCTGGCATGCTGTTCCCGCTGGCGACTTCAGGCGCGATGGAGCCTTATGCCTGGCTGGCGGGTAGCGCGGGCGCGCTGATTGGCGGGATGCAGAATCTGGGATCGGGCCTGGTGGCGTGGCTGTCAGCCATGATGCCGCAGCGCGATCAGTTCAGCCTTGGCATGCTGATGTTCTTCACGGCGCTGGTGATGCTGCTCTGCTGGTTGCCGCTCTCACGTCAGCCGGAGCGCGGCAACCAGCCGGTTACAGGATAAAGGGATGGAGCGCCGGATCTTTACGGTCGAGATAGTGAATCGACTGAATACGGCGGATGGTGCGTGATTTACCGCGAATCAGCAGGGTCTCGCTGGTGGCGATATTGCCCTGACGCGTAATGCCTTTCAGTAGTTCGCCACTGGTAATGCCGGTGGCGGCAAACACCACGTTGTCATTGCGTGCCATCTCATTCAGCATCAGCTTTTTGCCCGCTTCAATCCCCATCTCTGCGCAGCGCTGCAGCTCCAGCTCACCCAGCAGACGGTTTTCCGCGCTGTCGCCTTTCACGTGGTGACGCGCCAGTAACCGGCCCTGCATATCCCCATCCAGCGCGCGGATCACCGCCGCCGAGACCACGCCTTCCGGTGCGCCGCCGATGCCATACATCACATCGACTTCGCTGTCCGGCATGCAGGTCAGAATGGAGGCGGCGACATCGCCATCCGGGAAGGTAAACACCCGCACGCCCAGCTGCTGCAACTGGCTGATTACCGCGTCATGACGTGGCTTTGCCAGAATCGATACGGTTAGCTGTGATAGCGGCTTATTCATCGCGATGGCGATGTTACGCAGGTTGGTCTCCAGCGGCAGGTCGAGATCGATCTCTCCACGCGCTGCGGGGCCAACAATCAGCTTCTCCATGTACATGTCGGGTGCGTGCAGAAAGCTGCCCTTATCGCCTACAGCCATCACCGCCAGCGCATTAGCCTGGCCAAGCGCCGTCATGCGGGTGCCTTCAATCGGATCGACCGCAATGTCGACCGCATCGCCGCGGCCGGTACCGACTTTTTCACCGATATAGAGCATCGGAGCTTCGTCGATTTCGCCTTCACCGATCACAATCTGACCGTCGATTTCAATGGAGTTCAGGACATGACGCATGGCATGGACAGCCGCGCCGTCAGCCGCATTTTTGTCGCCGCGTCCTAACCAGTGATAGCCTGCCAGGGCGGCAGCTTCGGTTACGCGGGAAAATTCAATGGCAAGTTCTCGTTTCATGGCATCTACCTGACAAAAAACAGGCAGGCAGTGTAACACAGCGGGGGAGTGGAGCGGGGAAAAGGCCCGCGACAGCAACGGTCGCGGGCATTGATATTACTCTTGTTCTTCCCACGCCTGGGCGCGGGCTACAGCTTTTTTCCAGCCAGCATAACGGAAGTTACGCTCGGTGGTTTCCAGGCTTGGACGGAATTCACGCTCAATAACTGCTTTAGAGCGGACTTCATCCAGATCCTGCCAGAAGCCGACGGCCAGACCTGCCAGATAAGCAGAACCCAGCGCGGTGACTTCACGCACTTCCGGACGCTCAACACGGGTGCCGAGGATGTCTGACTGGAACTGCATCAGGAAGTTGTTGGAAACCGCGCCACCATCCACACGCAGCGCCTGCAGGCGGGTGTTGGCATCGTTCTGCATCGCTTCCAGCACGTCGCGCGTCTGATAAGCGATAGACTCCAGCGTCGCACGGATGATGTGGTTAGCATTAGCACCACGGGTCAGGCCGAAGATAGCACCACGGGCATACGGGTCCCAGTAAGGAGCGCCCAGGCCGGTGAAAGCAGGCACCATGTAAACGCCGTTGGTGTCTTTCACTTTCATCGCAAAGTATTCAGAGTCAGCAGCTTCACTGATCAGCTTCATCTCATCGCGCAGCCACTGAATAGAGGCGCCACCGATAAACACAGCCCCTTCCAGTGCATAGTTCACTTCACCGCGCGGGCCACAGGCGATAGTGGTCAGCAGGCCGTGCGTTGAAGTTACCGCTTCAGTACCGGTGTTCATCAGCATAAAGCAGCCGGTGCCGTAGGTGTTTTTCGCCATGCCAGGCTGAACACAGAGCTGGCCATACAGCGCAGCCTGCTGGTCACCGGCAATACCGGCGATTGGAATACGTGTACCGCCTTTACCGCCGATGTTGGTCTGACCATAGACTTCAGAAGAGGACTTCACTTCTGGCAGCATTTCACGCGGGATATCCAGGATATCCAGCATACGCTGATCCCACTCCAGCTTATGGATGTTAAACATCATGGTACGGGAGGCGTTGGTATAGTCGGTGATATGCACGCGGCCCTGGGTCATTTTCCAGACCAGCCAGGTATCGACGGTACCAAACAGCAGCTCGCCACGTTTTGCTCGCTCACGTGAGCCTTCAACGTGATCCAGGATCCACTTCACTTTGGTTCCGGAGAAGTAAGGGTTAATCACCAGACCGGTGGTGTGCTGGATATACTCTTCCAGACCCTCTTTCTTCAGTTTGTGACAGTAGTCGGCGGTGCGGGGATCCTGCCAGACGATGGCGTTGTAGATCGGCTTGCCGGTCTCTTTTTCCCAGACGATAGCGGTTTCGCGCTGGTTGGTGATACCGATTGCCGCAATCTCATCAGAGCGGATGTCGGCATGGGCCAGCACTTCAACCAGCGTTGAGCTTTGTGAAGCCCAGATATCCATTGGATCATGTTCAACCCAGCCCGCTTTCGGGTAGATCTGGGTGAATTCGCGCTGCGATACCGCGACGATATTAGAGTCGTGGTCGAGAATGACGGCGCGGGAGCTGGTTGTGCCCTGATCGAGCGCGACAATATATTTTTTATCTGTGGTAGTCATAAATTCTGTCCTGATGATAAAAGGTGAAACTTACGCTTTACGCTGCTGAGCGCGTGCAACCGGTTTGTCTGCTGGAACGCTTGCAGGTTCCTGGGCGGTACCTGGCAGGTAGCGACCAATCAGTGTGCGATAACCTACTGCACCCAGGCAGGCACCGACCAGCGGGCCAAAAATCGGCACGAGGAAGTAAGGGATGTCACGACCACCGGTAAAGGCAACGTTACCCCAGCCTGCCAGCCATGCGAAGATCTTCGGTCCGAAATCACGAGCCGGGTTAAGGGCGAAGCCGGTCAGAGGACCCATTGAGCCACCGATAACCGCAACCAGCAGGCCAATCAGCAGTGGAGCCAGTGGGCCACGTGGAATGCCGTTGCCGTCATCCGTCAGACCCATAATGACCGCCATTAATACTGCAGTGATGACCATCTCAACCAGGAAGGCCTGGCCGACACCGATATGTGGATTAGGGTAGGTTGAGAAGATGCCTGCCAGGTCGAGACTTTCAACCGTGCCGCGCACCATCTGGTGGCTCTGCTCATAATCAAAAAACAGGCTGTAGTAGAGACCGTATACCAGCGCCGCGGCACAAAAGGCACCGGCAATCTGCGATACGATATAAGGCAGAACTTTACGTCCTTCAAAATTAGCAAACAGGCAGAGTGCAACGGTGATTGCCGGGTTCAGGTGCGCGCCCGAAATGCCTGCGGTAAGGTAGGCGGCCATGGAAACGCCAAGACCCCAGATGATGCAGATTTCCCACTGACCGAAGGCGGCACCGGCGAGTTTCAGTGCAGCCACACAGCCTGCGCCAAAGAAAATAATCAAGCCTGTCCCCAGAAATTCGGCAATACACTGACCTTTGAGCGTGTTAGTTGTCTGACTCATAATAGTGGTTCCTGAAGCGAGGTTAAATTTTATCAGTTTTTGTTCTCATTCCATGAGGCACCCAGCTTTAATGTAGGGCTGGTGTGAATTTATCGTTAACGAACATAAACGAGAAATAGCGAAATCGTTTTTTGTGTACTGCGTCATAAAAATGCGCGTTTTCGCGTATTCTGGCTTTCCTTAGCCAATATTCGCGCCTGATGACGGGGATAACGCACCCGTACCAGAAAGCCGTCGCAGTCAGCGCAGCGTAAATTCAGGGATTGGCTGAAAAGTGTTACAGACTACGCCCGCAGCGGCCGCGTTGCTGGACTTGCGGGGTGAGGCTACATACAATCGGGACAACGTTGCTGGCTTAAGCTGGCATCATCAACGCCTTGCAGGAATTTAGGAGAGGTCAGAAAGATGTCATTTGAAGTGTTTGAGAAACTGGAAGCGAAAGTACAGCAGGCGATTGATACCATCACCCTGTTGCAGATGGAAATCGAAGAGCTGAAAGAGCAGAACAACTCACTGCGTAACGATGCGCAACAAGTCGCGGGCAACCACGATGCGCTGATGCGTGAAAATCAGCACCTGAAAGAAGAGCAACACGTGTGGCAGGAACGTCTGCGTGCATTGCTGGGAAAAATGGAAGAGGTTTGAAGCCTCAGCTGATGTGAAAAACGGGTGCTCAGGCACCCGTTTTCATGTCTGGCCTATTCGAGGTCCAGCGCATCCTCTGACAGAATGATACCGGTGTTGTCTGCATAGAGATGGTCGCCGGAGAAGAAGGTGACGCCGCCGAAATTAACGCGCACATCGCTTTCGCCAATCCCTTCACCCGCAGCGCCTGCCGGAATCGCGGCAATCGCCTGAATGCCAATCTCCAGCTCTTCCAGCTCATCAACCTGGCGTACCGAACCGTAAATCACCAGACCTTCCCACTCGTTGGTTGCCGCCAGACGTGCCAGCTGCGCATCCACCAGTGCACGGCGCACTGAGCCGCCGCCATCAATCACCAGTACCCGACCCCGGCCATTCTCTTCCAGCAGATCGTAAAGTAAGCCATTGTCTTCAAAGCATTTCACTGTGGTAATCTGACCACCGAATGAAGTGCGCCCACCAAAATTTGAAAAAAGCGGTTCAACAACATTCACTTCTTCATGGTAGATATCGCAGAGTTCAGATGTATCGTATTTCATAAGGGTTTCGTCTGTTTGCCACAGGAAGGGTAAGTATATCGCTATATGCAGATTGTTGGCAAAATCATCAGTATGAAAAAAGCATCGTTCGATCAAGAACATGCATAAAAAAGCCCAGCCGGGTGGGCTGGGCTTCTGAAAAGCGCTGAATCAGTGGATCAGAGAATGAAGCGGCTAAGGTCTTCGTCAGCCACCAGTTCATCCAGATGTTTACCGACATAGTCAGCATTGATGGTAACGGATTCACCATGACGATCGCTGGCGTCATACGAAATATCTTCCATCAGACGCTCCAGCACAGTATGCAGACGGCGCGCACCGATGTTTTCGGTGGTTTCGTTGACCTGCCATGCGGCTTCAGCGATCCGGCGAATACCCTCTTCGGTAAACTCAATGTTCACGCCCTCGGTATTCATCAGGGCTTTGTACTGCACGGTAATCGAGGCATTCGGCTCGGTCAGGATGCGCTGGAAATCGTTCACGGTCAGCGCCTGCAGCTCAACACGGATGGGCAGACGACCCTGCAGTTCCGGGATTAGATCGGAAGGGCTGGCAACCTGGAACGCGCCTGAGGCGATAAACAGAATGTGGTCCGTTTTCACCATACCATGCTTGGTGGAGACGGTGCAGCCTTCCACCAGCGGCAGCAGGTCGCGCTGAACGCCTTCGCGTGAGACATCCGGGCCGCCGGCATTCTGGCCGCCGCGCTTACAGATTTTGTCGATCTCATCGATAAACACGATACCGTGCTGCTCAACGGCATCAATCGCGTCCTGCTTAAGCTCTTCCGGGTTAACCAGTTTGGCCGCTTCTTCTTCGATCAGCAGCTTCATCGCTTCTTTGATCTTCAGCTTGCGGGCTTTCTGCTTCTGGCCGCCGAGATTCTGGAACATTGACTGCAGCTGGCTGGTCATCTCTTCCATGCCTGGAGGGGCCATGATTTCGACGCCAGGGCTGCTGGCGGCCAGGTCGATCTCAATCTCTTTATCGTCCAGCTGGCCTTCGCGCAGCTTCTTGCGGAACGACTGGCGTGCTGCAGAGGGTTCAGCGCTCTGCTCTGACTGGCCCCAGTTGTTTTTTGCTGGTGGAATCAGCACATCAAGAATGCGCTCTTCCGCCATCTCTTCGGCACGATATTTGTTCTTTTCAATCGCCTGACTGCGCACCATCTTAATGGCCGAATCGGTCAGGTCACGAATGATAGAGTCAACTTCCTTACCGACATAACCGACTTCGGTAAATTTGGTCGCCTCTACTTTGATAAACGGCGCATTGGCCAGCTTAGCCAGACGACGCGCGATCTCGGTTTTACCGACACCGGTCGGACCGATCATCAGGATATTTTTAGGGGTCACTTCATGGCGCAGCTCTTCGTCGAGCTGCATGCGGCGCCAGCGGTTACGCAGTGCAATAGCCACGGCGCGCTTAGCGCTCTCCTGGCCGATGATAAAGCGGTTCAGTTCGCTGACGATTTCGCGAGGAGTCATCTCAGACATATTTATACCCTTACGACTTAGACGTTAATTCTTCGAAATTAACGTTGTGGTTAGTGTAGATGCAGATATCACCCGCGATATTCAGCGACTTTTCGACGATGTCGCGCGCGCCCATCTCGGTATTCTCCAGCAGCGCACGTGCCGCTGCCTGGGCGAAAGGCCCACCGGAGCCGATGGCGATCAGATCGTTTTCAGGCTGGATGACGTCACCGTTACCGCTGATGATCAGTGAAGCTGATTCATCTGCGACGGCCAGTAAGGCTTCAAGGCGACGCAGCATACGGTCAGTACGCCAGTCTTTAGCCAGTTCCACAGCAGCTTTCACCAGATGGCCCTGATGCATTTCCAGTTTACGTTCGAAAAGTTCAAACAGGGTGAAGGCGTCTGCGGTGCCGCCAGCAAATCCGGCAATCACTTTATCGTTGTATAAACGACGCACTTTTTTAACGTTGCCTTTCATCACGGTATTGCCGAGCGTAGCCTGGCCATCACCGCCAATCACTACCTGGCCGTTGCGTCGTACACTTACTATTGTTGTCACGGGCAGACCCCTTGTTGCAGTCGGAAAAGGACTCCGCGCACCGGGCGCGGAGTATCATGCAACAGATATGGGGCGGGTTTGACGGGTTTCAACCCCCGACGGAGAGCGGAATACAGCTGGAGTGTCCGGAACTGCGCAGGCGCTTCAGGGTGCTGTCAGCGGAGGCGCGGTCTTTATAAGGACCGATAACCACACGATTCCAGCCGCCACCGGTGGTAATACGGCTTTCAAATCCTTCAAAGGCTAAGCCAGCGCGCACCGATTCAGCCTGGTCAGTGCCCTTAAACGAACCACACTGCACCATCCAGCGCTGCGAAGAGGCTTTCTCCGCCGGTTTCGCTTTCGCGGTCTCCTGCGGTTTTGGCTGCACTTCCGGTTCACGCGTAACAGGTGCTGGCTGCGTCTGGCGCTGTACGTTTTGCTGCTGCTGCTGCTGCTGCTGCTGCTGCTGCTGCTGACGTTGCTGTTGTTGTAATTGCTGCTGTTGCTGGCGCTGTTGTTGTTGCTGCAACTGCTGCTGGCGTTGCTGTTGCTGCTGAGCCTGCAACTGCTGACGTTGCTGCTGAACCTGTTGCTGCTGCTGTTGTTGCTGAACCTGCTGCTGCTGACGTTGCAGTTGTTGCAACTGCTGCTGATGCTGCAGTGTCTGCTGACGTTGCGCCGGCGTCTGTTCGTTCCACGGCACTTCGTTGAGCTGCGTCGGCTGCTGACGCATATCCGCCTGCATCTGCTCCAGCAACTGGCGCTGCTCGTCGGTCAGCTGTGTCTGCGACTTCACTTCGCCACCCGAAGAGGGTTCGATAGGTGTCGGCACAGTGACCTGACGGTTTTCCAGCTCTTTAATATATTTCCAGCGCTCTTCGGGCTTCGGCGGCAGGCCATTGCCGTTGGCTTTATGATCCGTAATGACCGGCACGTCCTCTTTTTTGTGATGCGCCAGGAACCATAAACCACCGGCAAAGGTCACCAACACTGCGACCGCCAGTACAATCATCAATTTAGATGTTCCCGAACCGCCTTTGCTCTTCTTGCCACGGCTGGGGCTTTTTTTGCGACGCGTCCCTGTTGAACGCCCGCGGCCTACGTAATCTTTTTGTGCCACTCTCGTTCTTATACCCTTCAAAAATAGTGCCAGATGGGCGAAATGATGATTTTTACGCGCCCGGCAAGGAGTCCGCCATGTTACTTAAGGGTCGGAACTTTGACCAGCAGTGTTCGCCTTAAGAATCTACTGAAAAAATCAGACAAATACGCTTATTTTTCACGCTTTTTTACTCGCGCCGTGCTGCCACGAATGGTTAAACCGGCATCCAGCAGCCGCGATCCGCTGATGACCCGTTTGCCATTTAACTCATCCAGCAGCAGAAGCATCGCTTCCCGGCCTATCTGGTAACGTGGCTGCGTGACCGTGGTCAGCGGCGGCTCGCAGTAACGTGATAGCTCAATGTCATCGAATCCGACCACAGAGAGGTCCTCCGGTATCCGCAGTCCGCAGCGCCGGGCCTGATTCATCGCCCCAAGTGCCATAATATCGCTGTGGCAGAAGAGCGCGCGCGGCGGTTGCGGCAGGGTCATCAGCTGATTCATGGCGGCAACGCCCGCTTCAAATGTGAAGTCACCGCGCACAATATAGGTGGGATCGACCGTCAGCCCGCTGCGACGCATCGCCTGGACATACCCCTGCAAACGATACTGGCAGAGCGGCATCTCTTCCGGCCCGGCGATACAGGCGATATGTGTGTGACCCAACTGCAGTAAATGATTTACCGCTTCAAATGCGGCGGTCAGGTTATCGATGTGGACAGTGGGCAGTGACATTTCCGGCGCAAACTCATTCGCCATTACCATAGGCGGCAAGTTGCGTTGCTCATCAATGCTGGCATCAAAAGGCAACTTTGAGCCGAGCAGCACCATGCCATCGATCTGTCGCGTCACCATCAGGTTGAGAAAAGTTCTCTCCTGCTGATTCTGATGCGCGCAGTCACCAATCAGCACCAGATAGCCCTCTTCGGCTGCCGTAACTTCAACGCCTCGGATGATTTCACTAAAGAAGGGATCGCAGATGTCAGGGACAATGACCAGGATGGTACGCGTCTCATTACGACGGGCGTTGCGCGTGGGGCCATGTGCCGCGTAGCCGACGGCGGCAACCGCCTGCTCGACTTTCTGGCGGGTGGCCGCAGAAACCTTCTCCGGATTCATCAGCGCACGCGATACGGTGGCGGTTGAGACGCCCGCATGTTCCGCAACATCTTTCATCGTGGCGGCGGGCGGTTGTTGATTCTGCTCCAACACATGCTCCTGACGCGTTATGGCGCGTTCAATTCTGTTTCTGCCTGACCTGAAGGCAAACCGGGCAACATTGTTAACGATTGCCCGGCTGGTTGTTACTTAATTTGCATAAAAATTGTGACTTATGCGACATTTTTCGATCTGGCTCGCAGTGTCAGCTTAAATCAGCTCTCGGTAGGGTCGATATCCAGCGTCCATTTCACTTTGCGCGCCGCGGGCAGTGTTGAAACCAACGGCAACGAACTGCTCAGCAACTGTTGCAGACGCTGCCGGGAAGGATGCTGCAGCAGCAGTTGCCAGCGCCAGCGTCCACTGCGTTTTGGCTGCAGTGCAGGCAACGGACCCATAAACCACATCGCCTTATCGTTCAGCGGGCTTGCCTCCAGCAAATTACGGAGTTGTTGCAGGAATTCCGCTGCCTGCTGGTTATCCATATCTTCAGCGCGGAACAGCGCATGGCGGCTCCAGGGCGGCAGATGGACTGCCTGTCGCTCCAGCAATGCCTGCTGGGCGAACGCCGAATAGCCCTGGTGCAACAGCGTCTGCAGCAGCGGATGTTCCGGATGGTGAGTCTGCAGCAACACCTCGCCCTGTTTGCCGGCACGGCCAGCACGACCGGCGACCTGGGTGTAGAGCTGAGCAAAGCGTTCCGCCGCACGAAAATCGGCTGAGAACAGCGCACCATCGACATCCAGCAGCGACACCAGCGTAACATCGGGGAAGTGGTGGCCTTTGGCCAGCATCTGGGTGCCAACCAGAATTCGTGCGCCGCCGCGATGAACGTCAGCCAGATGCTGCTCCAGCGCACCTTTGCGGCTGGTGGTATCACGATCGATTCGCGATACCGGCACGCCAGGGAAAAGTGTGCCGAGCTGCTGCTCCAGTTGCTCAGTCCCGACGCCTACCGGTAGCAAATGGGTTGAACCACACTGCGGGCATTGGTTAGGCAGCGGACGCTGGCTGTCGCAATGGTGGCAGCGTAGCTGGCGATGGTGCTGATGCAGCGTGTAGTAGCGGTCACAGCGGGTACACTCAGCAATCCAGCCGCAATCATGACAGAGCAGGGCGGGCGAAAAGCCGCGGCGGTTAAGAAACAACAGCACCTGATTATCGGCCTGCAGATGCTGGCGCATTTTACCAATCAGGCCCGGTGCCAGACCGCCGATCAGCTGCACACCTTTTAAGTCGATAAGCTGTTGCAGTGCCGGTCTGGCATTGCCGGCGCGTTTTGTCAGGTCGAGCTGGCGATACTTGCCGCTGCGGACATTGTGCAGTGTCTCCAGAGCGGGGGTCGCCGATCCCATAACAATCGGGATATCCTCTTCATGTGCGCGGAAGACGGCCAGATCGCGCGCCTGATAGCGCCAGCCTTCCTGCTGTTTATAGGAGCTGTCATGCTCTTCATCGATAATAATTACGCCAGGACGGGCCAGTGGCGTAAACAGCGCCGATCGGGTGCCAATCACAATCGCCGTTTCGCCGCGCCGCGCACGTAACCAGACCGCCAGCCGCTCACTGTCATTTAATGCGGAGTGCAGCACATCAATGGGCGCATCAAAACGTTCGCGAAAACGGGCGATAGTTTGCGGGGTCAGGCCAATCTCCGGTACCAGCACCAGCGCCTGTTTACCGCGTGCCAGCACATTTTCCAGCACGCTGAGGTAAACCTCGGTTTTGCCTGAACCCGTGATGCCCGCCAGCAGCCAGGCTGCATAATGTTCATCATCTGCCCGAATCGCACCCACGGCCATCGCCTGATCGGTATTCAGCCGCAGACGTTCGCCTTTTACGGCATAAGTGGTACGCCAGTCGTGCATCTGCGGCTGATGCTCATGCAGTTCGCATAACCCTTTGGCGCGCAGCGCCTGCAGCGTCGCATCCGTGAGGTCATGTTCACTGACCTGATGACGATAGAGCGGTTGCTGCCGCAGTGCAGCCAGCGCCTGCTGCTGTTTCGGTGCCCGCTTTAAACTTTCCGGCGCAGTCGCCCGACCCTGCTCGGTGATTTCCCAGCGCCATAAGGGATTGTCCTGCGCCGCTTTGCCCTGACGCAGCAGTACCGGAATAGCGTGACTCAGTACCTCTCCCTGTGGCGAATGATAGTAGCTGGCGGCCCAGTTAAGGATGCGCCACAGCGACGCTGGATAGAGGGATTCACTATCCAGTACCTCGATCACGCGCTTGAGTTGTGCTTCCGGCAGATCGCTGCTCTCACGAAAGGCGACCACAATCCCGATCATCCTGCGATTGCCAAAGGGCACACTCACGCGACCACCAATGACCGGCTGCGCGCCCTGTGGCGGCAGATAATCAAACAGGCGGGGCAAGGGGACGGGCAGGGCGACCTGGACTACGGGCATAACTCTCTCTTTCCGGCTCAATGATCGGGGAAGCTAGTGTACACGCTGACCCTGATGGCGGGTATCTCAGCAGATATTTGCAGCAATCGAAACTTACCTGTATAATATGCCGCCTTCGGTGAGAAATATCTGGCCGGAGTACACCCTATAATGTTCAATCGCGTGTGGTGCTGTGCAGGTTAAAGCCTGGCACGGAGAGCGACACGGCCTTCAATGAGGTTTCCCATGAAACAAGGTATTCACCCGAAATACGAAGCAGTTACTATCAAATGTACCTGCGGCAACGAGATCCACACCCGTTCAACACTGACTCACGAACTGAACCTGGACGTTTGTGGCAAATGCCACCCGTTCTATACCGGTAAGCAGCGTGAAGTGGCAACTGGTGGCCGTGTTGACCGCTTTAACAAGCGTTTCAGCGTGCCAGGCGCTAAAAAATAAGATTAAAAGGCACCTGAACCTGCGGGTTCGGCGGCAAGAAAAAACCCAGCTTCGGCTGGGTTTTTTTATGGCTGAAAGATCAATACTCCCAGGTATCCGGATCGACACCCATCTGGCGCATGATTGCTTTTGCTTCTTCCGGAATCTCATCACTACGCTCTTTGCGCAGGTCGACGTCATCCGGCAGCGGTTGGCCCGTAAAGGCATGTAAAAAGGCTTCGCAAAGCAGCTCGCTGTTGGTGGCGTGACGCAGGTTGTTCACCTGACGACGGGTACGCTCATCCGTTAAAATCTTCAGCACGCTCAATGGGATTGATACTGTGATCTTCTTGACCTGCTCGCTCTTCTTACCGTGCTCAGCGTACGGGCTGATATATTCGCCGTTCCATTCAGCCATGGGTTACCTTAATTAATAAACGTTAAATGTTAGGAAATCAGCGGATTATGCCTGATTTTTTCCTGCCTGACCCCTGATATGGCGGGTTTTCTTCGCTCACTGCCTCTGTCTGACAGAGGGGAACGCCAGGCGATGACGCATAATTTTAGCGGTTATTGCGGTTTTGCTCAATCTATACGCAAAGACATTTAGATGTCCAGATGTATTGACGTCTAATTAGAGGGTGATATCCTGTGGCCTACATTTTATTCACTCTTCAGGAACAATTCGCTCATGACGCGTAAACCGGCAACCATCGCAGTGCGCAGCGGTTTGAATGATGACGAGCAATATGGCTGCGTTGTCCCGCCAATCCACCTCTCTACCACCTATAACTTCCTGGATTTCAATGAGCCTCGTGCGCATGACTACTCCCGTCGTGGCAACCCCACTCGTGATGTCGTACAGCGTACGCTGGCAGAACTGGAAGGGGGAGCGGGCGCGGTATTAACCAATACCGGGATGTCGGCGATTCACCTGGTCACGACGGTGTTTCTGAAGCCTGGCGATCTCCTGGTCGCGCCACATGACTGTTATGGCGGTAGCTATCGGCTGTTTGACAGCCTGAGCAAGCGCGGCGCCTATCGGGTGAAATTTGTCGATCAGGGTGATCCGGTAGCGCTGCAGGCCGCTCTGGATGAAAACCCAAAACTGGTGCTGATTGAAAGCCCCAGCAATCCGCTGCTGCGCGTGGTAGATATCAGCGCGATTTGCGCCGCTGCGCGTGCTGCGGGTGCCATCAGCGTGGTGGACAACACCTTTATGAGTCCGGCGCTGCAGAATCCTCTGGCGCTGGGTGCGGACCTGGTGATCCACTCCTGTACCAAATACCTCAATGGCCACTCCGATGTCGTGGCGGGCGCGGTCATCGCCAAAGATCCGCAACTCGCTACCGACCTGGCCTGGTGGGCAAATAACATTGGTGTGACCGGTGCAGCGTTTGACAGTTATCTGCTGCTGCGCGGGATTCGTACGCTTTCACCGCGGATTGCAGCCGCACAACGCAACGCACTCGCGATTGTAGAGTATCTGAAGCAGCAGAAACTGGTGAAAAAGTTGTATCATCCTTCGCTGCCGGAAAACGCCGGACACGAACATGCCGTACGTCAGCAGCGCGGCTTTGGCGCGATGCTGAGTTTCGAGGTCGACGGTGATGAGGCGCTGCTGCGTCGCTTCCTGAAAGCACTGCAGCTATTTACGCTGGCGGAATCGCTGGGCGGAGTAGAGAGTCTGATCTCCCATACCGCCACCATGACGCACGCGGGGATGTCGGCAGAAGCACGCGCGGCAGCGGGCATTTCCGATACGCTGCTGCGGGTTTCTGTCGGTATTGAAGATCACGAAGATTTAATTGCCGATCTGGATAATGCATTCCGGGTCGCAGCCGAGGGTTAAGCATGACGATTTCAGCAGGCGCGGGAACGCCGAACATCAGGCAGTTGCATAAGTTTGGCGGCAGCAGCCTGGCCGATGCGCGCTGCTATCAGCGCGTTGCCGGTATTATGGCGGACTACAGCCAGCCGGGCGACCTGATGGTGGTCTCTGCGGCAGGCTCAACCACCAACCAGCTGATTAGCTGGCTGAAGCTGAGCCAGAGCGATCGGCTCTCTGCGCATCAGGTGCAACAGGCCTTACGGCGCTACCAGAGCGAACTGATCAGTGCGCTGCTGCCTGCTGAGGTCGCAGAACCTTTAATCACCGCGTTTATCCGCGACCTGGAAAAGCTGGCCGCACTGCTGGATGCGCCGATTACCGATGCGGTCTATGCCGAAGTGGTCGGTCATGGTGAAGTCTGGTCGGCACGCCTGATGTCAGCGGTACTGAGCCAGCGTGACCTTCAGGCCTGCTGGCTGGATGCGCGTGAGTTTCTGCGCGCTGAACGTGCCGCACAACCGCAGGTAGATGAAGGGAAGTCCTGGCCACTGCTACAGACTCTACTGGCGCAGCATCCGCACAAGCGCATCGTGGTGACCGGATTTATCAGCCGCAACGACGCCGGTGAAACCGTCCTGCTTGGCCGTAACGGTTCCGACTATTCTGCCACGCAGATTGGCGCACTGGCGGGTGTCGGGCGGGTGACCATCTGGAGCGATGTGGCGGGTGTCTACAGTGCCGATCCCCGCAAAGTCTCTGATGCCTGTCTGCTGCCGCTGTTAAGGCTGGATGAAGCCAGCGAGCTGGCGCGCCTGGCGGCACCGGTTCTCCATACCCGTACTCTGCAGCCGGTTTCAGGCAGCGATATCGACCTGCAACTGCGCTGCAGTTATCAGCCGGAGCAGGGCTCAACCCGCATTGAGCGCGTGCTGGCCTCCGGGACGGGCGCGCGTATCGTCACCAGCCATGATGATGTTTGCCTGATTGAGATTCAGCTGCCAGAGCAGCATGACTTCGCCATCCTGCACAAAGAGATCGACCTGTTGCTGAAGCGCGCGCAGCTGCGTCCGCTGGCGTTTGGCGTTCATCCCGATCGTCAATTGCTGCAGCTCTGTTACACCGCCGAAGTGGTAAACAGCGCCTTTACGCTGCTACAGGATGCCGGTTTACCGGGCCATCTGCAGCTGCGCGACGGCCTGGCGCTGGTGGCGCTGGTTGGCGCAGGCGTTACCCGCAATCCGCTGCATACCCATCGCTTCTGGCAGCAGTTAAAGGATCAGCCAATTGAGTTCATCTGGCAGTCAGAAGAGCACATCAGCGTGGTCGCAGTGCTGCGCGTCGGCCCGACTCAGCATCTGATTCAGGGATTGCATCAGTCGCTGTTCCGGGCAGAAAAGCGCATCGGTCTGATGCTGTTTGGCAAAGGCAATATTGGTTCACGCTGGCTGGAGCTGTTTGCCCGCGATCAGGAAACGCTGTCAGCGCGTACCGGCTTTGAATTTGTGCTGGCGGGCGTCGCGGACAGCCGTCGCAGCCTGCTGAGCTATGACGGGCTGGAAGCCAGCCGGGCACTCGCCTTCTTTGATGATGAAGCGGTAGAGCGCGATGAAGAGTCGCTGTTCCTGTGGATGCGTGCTCACCCGTTTGATGACCTGGTGGTGCTGGATGTCACTGCCAGCACACCGCTGGCGCAGCAGTATCTCGACTTCGCCAGTCACGGTTTTCACGTTATCAGCGCCAATAAGGTCGCGGGAGCGTCTGACAGTCAGACCTGGCGCCAGATCCGCGATGCCTTTACCAAAACCGGGCGTCACTGGCTCTATAACGCCACCGTTGGCGCAGGTTTGCCGATCAACTACACGGTGCGCGATCTGCGCGACAGCGGGGATACCATCCTGGCGATCAGCGGGATCTTCTCCGGCACGCTGTCGTGGCTGTTCCTGCAGTTTGATGGCACGGTGCCCTTTACCGAGCTGGTGGATCAGGCCTGGCAGCAGGGTTTAACCGAGCCCGACCCGCGCGCCGATCTCTCGGGTCAGGATGTGATGCGCAAGCTGGTTATCCTGGCGCGTGAGGCAGGCTACAACATCGAGCCGGATCAGGTGCGGGTGGAATCGCTGGTGCCCAGTAACTGTCAGCAGGGATCTGTCGACCACTTCTTTGAAAATGGCGAAGAGCTGAATGAGCAGATGCTGCAGCGGCTCGAAGCGGCGCAGGAGATGGACCTGGTGCTGCGTTACGTTGCCCGGTTTGATGCTAACGGCAAGGCGCGCGTGGGTGTTGAAGCGGTGCGTCCGGAACATCCGCTGGCCTCACTGCTGCCGTGCGACAACGTCTTTGCGATTGAGAGCCGCTGGTACCGCGATAATCCGCTGGTGATCCGCGGACCGGGCGCAGGCCGGGATGTCACCGCAGGCGCTATCCAGTCAGATATTAATCGCCTCGCACAACTGCTGTAACTCCTCCTCCTCAGGCGCTTCGGCGCCTGTTTTCAATGTGTTATCGCTCCCCTGTTGAATCGCCTTCATGTTGATTGAAAATTGATCACGACTGTTGACCATTTTTAAGTTGACGGCACAGTCAGATTACGTCATTTTGAACATCTGGACGTCTAAACGTGTAGATGTTCACAGGCCGATTGTTAATCGATGAGGGTGCAGGATGAGTTTCTTTCATGCCAATCAGCGCGAAGCGCTAAACCAGAGCCTGGCTGAGCTGAACGGGCAAATTAATGTTTCATTTGAGTTCTTTCCGCCTCGTACCAGCGACATGGAAGAGACCCTGTGGACCTCTATCGATCGCCTGAGCAGTCTGAAACCGAAATTCGTTTCTGTGACCTACGGTGCGAACTCAGGTGAACGCGATCGCACCCACAGCATTATCAAAGGCATTAAAGATCGCACCGGTCTGGAAGCCGCACCCCATCTGACCTGTGTCGATGCCACGCGCGATGAACTGCGGACCATCGCTCAGGATTACTGGAACAACGGCATCCGTCACATTGTGGCGCTGCGCGGCGATCTGCCTCCTGGCAGCGGTAAGCCAGAAATGTATGGCAGCGATCTGGTTTCGCTGCTGAAAGAGGTGGGTGATTTTGATATTTCGGTTGCGGCCTATCCGGAAGTCCATCCCGAAGCGAAAAGCGCCCAGGCCGATCTGATTAACCTGAAGCGAAAAATCGATGCAGGTGCCAACCGGGCCATTACTCAGTTTTTCTTCGACGTTGAAAGTTATCTGCGTTTCCGCGATCGCTGTGTCGCGACCGGTATTGACGTGGAAATTGTGCCGGGCATTCTGCCGGTCTCTAACTTTAAACAGCTGCAACGCTTTGCCACGCTAACCAATGTGCGCGTGCCGGGCTGGATGAGCGCGATGTTTGCCGGTCTGGATGATGATCCGGAAACGCGGAAAATGGTGGGAGCCAATATCGCGATGGATATGGTGAAAATCCTGTCACGCGAAGGGGTGAAGGATTTCCATTTCTACACGCTTAACCGTGCCGAAATGAGTTACGCCATTTGTCACACCCTGGGCGTGCGTCCTGCTGCTGCTGCGGCTTAACCGCTCTGCTTCAGCCAATAAAAAAGTCGGGAGAGTCCCGACTTTTTCTGTTTTTACTGCACCACCGTTAACCGGTATTGCGCATGCCTGCCGCGACACCAGCAATGGTCACCATCAGCGCCTGCTCAACGCGGGCATCCGGTTCATCGCCATTCGCTTCCCGCGCGCGCGAACGATGCAGCAGTTCGGCCTGGAGTACGTTGAGCGGATCGGTATAGACGTTACGCAGTGCAATTGACTCGGCAATCCACGGCTGATCGGCCATCAGGTGTGAGTCATTGGCAATGGTCAGTACCGCTTTGATATCCGCATCAAGCTGATCGCGCAGCTGTTTGCCCAGCGGCCAGAGTGATTTCTCGACCAGACGCTGATCGTAATATTCCGCCAGCCATAGGTCCGCTTTTGAGAATACCATCTCCAGCATACCCAGACGGGTAGAGAAGAATGGCCAGTCGCGGCACATCGCTTCCAGCTGATCCTGATGACCGGCGGCCATCGCCTGTTGCAGGGCCGCACCGGCACCCAGCCACGCAGGCAGCATCAGACGGTTCTGCGTCCAGGCGAAAATCCATGGAATCGCACGCAGCGACTCTACGCCGCCGGTAGGTCGGCGCTTGGCGGGACGTGAGCCCAGCGGTAATTTACCCAGCTCCTGCTCCGGCGTCGCTGAGCGGAAATAGGGGACGAAGTCAGCATTTTCACGCACATAACCGCGATACATCGCACAGGAGTCGGCGGAGAGCTGATCCATAATGTCGCGCCATTCGCGTTTTGGCTCCGGCGGCGGCATCAGGTTCGCTTCCAGAATTGCGCCGGTGTAGAGCGACAGGCTGGCGATGGTGACAGCGGGTAAACCATATTTAAAGCGGATCATCTCGCCCTGTTCGGTCACGCGCAGACCGCCGCGCAGGCTGCCTGGTGGTTGCGACAGCAGCGCTGCATGGGCGGGTGCGCCGCCACGGCCAATGCTGCCGCCGCGTCCGTGGAACAGCGTCAGTGAAATCCCGGCCTTCTCACAGGTTTTAATCAGGGCATCCTGTGCCTGATATTGCGCCCAGCTGGCGGCCATCACACCGGCATCTTTCGCCGAGTCAGAATAGCCAATCATCACCATCTGTTTGCCCTGAATTAAGCCGCGATACCAGTCGATGCTCAGCAGCTGGCTCATCACGTCATTGGCGTTATTCAGGTCATCAAGCGTTTCAAACAGCGGTGCAACCGGCATGGCATAGCCGATGCCTGCTTCTTTCAGCAGCAGATGCACGGCCAGCACGTCAGAAGGGGTTTTCGCCATGGAAATAACATAGGCGGCGATAGAACCCTGTGGCGCTTCAGCCGCGACGCGACAAGTCTCCAGCACTTCACGCGTTTCATCGCTGGGTTCCCAGCTGCGAGGCAGCAGCGGACGCTTGGAGTTCAGTTCACGGATCAGGAAGGCCTGCTTGTCCGCTTCGGACCAGCTTTCATAATCGCCGAGGCCCAGATAGCGGGTCACTTCAGCAATCGCTTCGGTGTGACGGGTACTCTCCTGACGCAGATCGATACGCACCAGCGGCACGCCGAAACATTTCACGCGGCGCAGCGTATCAAGCAACTGACCGTTGGCAATAATGCCCATGCCGCACTTTTGCAGTGACTGATAGATGGTAAACAGCGGATCCCACAGCTGATCGTTGGAGACCAGCAGATCGGCCGGGCGCGGCAGACGTTCACCTTTCAGGCGGCGTTCCAGAAATGACTGGGTAGTCATTAACTGGCTGCGCAGGCGTTTCAGGATCATACGATAAGGTTCAAGTGCTTCCGGATCGCCGCTGAGTTCCCGGATCTCTTCAGTGCACTCTGACATCGACAACTCAGAGATCAGTACGCCGATATCGCGCAGGAACAGGTCAGTGGCTTTCCAGCGACTCAGCTGCATAACGTGGCGGGTAATCGCCGCCGTAACGTTAGGGTTACCGTCGCGGTCGCCACCCATCCATGAGGTGAACTGAACCGGCACGAAATCGACCGGCAGCTTAATGCCGAACGCCTCTTCTACCTGCTCGTTCAGCTCACGCAGGAAAGCGGGTACGCCTTCCCACAGGCTGTTTTCCACCACGGCAAAGCCCCATTTGGCTTCGTCGATAGGGGTCGGACGATATTTGCGGATCTCATCGGTGTGCCACGCCTGTGCCACCAGCTGACGCAGACGGCGCATAATCTGGTTGCGTTCGTAGTCGGAGACGTCGCTGTGATCGAGCTGTTTCAGGCAGCTGTTAACTTCGACCAGCTTGTGAATCAGCGTACGGCGGGTGATTTCAGTCGGGTGAGCCGTCAGCACCAGTTCCAGCGACAGCGACTCAATGGCCGCAAGGATGTCGCTTTCGCTGATATCTTTCTGCTGCTTCAGGGTATCAAAGGTCTTTTTCAGCAGTTCGGGATGGTTCTCACCCTCGCCACTTTGCGAGATGGTCTGATACTGCTCAGCCACGTTGGTGAGGTTCAGAAACTGGCTAAAAGCGCGTGCAACCGGCAGAAGCTCCTCGTTGGAGAGGTTCTGCAGCGTATTGAGCAGTTCTTTACGATGAGTGTCATTTCCTGCACGGGATGACTTGGAGAGCTTACGGATGGTTTCCACCTGGTCGAGGATGTTCTCTCCCAGTGCATCCTTAATCGTATCCCCGAGCAGTTTGCCGAGCATACTGACATTACTTCGCATTGCGGAATATTGTTCGTTCATTGGACCCTGACACCCTTATCGTCTTGAAAAACTTCTACACCCGACCTTTCAGGCAGCAGAAAAATCAGCAACGCCATGTTCCCCCTAATCTACAGGGAACCGGCTCCGTTGCCGCCTGTCCACATTCTGAAACGCTCTGGATAATCACCCGGTGGGCATAACATCGTCTTTTATCTAGCCACGTAATGTTGCGTTCGTCAAATGCGTTAAAGTGCGCTGAAGGTGTGGCTAAATAACGGAAATTCGTAGAATTTATCGGGAACAAAGCGGGATAAGTTATTCTTATTGCTAAATCCCGCAGAATGAAGGGGCATTTTACTGTTAATGCAGTGAAATGCCCCATTTGCTGTTAATCAGTGGCAAAAATGCTGCACAACCTGACTGATAAGCGCCCTTGTCGGCTTAATAAATGCAGTATCAATAAATTCGTCTGGCTGATGTGCCTGCTCAATCGACCCCGGACCCAGTACCAGCGTCGGGCAGAGCTGCTGAATAAAAGGCGCTTCGGTGCAGTAGTTCACCACCTCAGTGGGTATACCCAGCAATTTCTCGACCACACTAACCAGTTCATGATCTGCCGGACACTCGTAGCCAGGAATCGGCGGATGCAACTCGGCAACCGTGACACGGCCCGGCCAGCGCGCACTGACCGGTACCAGCGCCTCGTTCAGTAGCCCATCGAGATCGTTCAGCGACAGACCCGGCAGCGGACGGATATCCATATGCAGTTCACAGCAGGCGCAGATACGGTTAGCGGCGTCACCGCCATGAATATGGCCGAAATTCATGGTGGGATAGGGGATGGCAAAGCCGTCATGGTGATAACGCTCCTGCAGCGTATTGCGCAGTTGCATCAGATGGGTGATCGACTCATGCATCAGTTCAATGGCGTTAACGCCACGTGCGGGATCGCTGGAGTGGCCCGATTTTCCCTCGATACGGATCACATTCGACAGGTGACCTTTGTGCGCACGCACCGGTTTAAGTGAGGTTGGTTCACCGATGATGGCGCAGTCGGGACGCAGCTGCGTCGACTCAGAAAAATATTTGGCGCCAGCCATGGTGGTCTCTTCATCGGCCGTAGCGAGGATATAGAGCGGCTTGCTCAGCGTGCTGACATCCACATCGCGCAGCGTATCGAGAATAAAGGCGAAGAAGCCTTTCATGTCTGCCGTGCCCAGGCCATAGAGCTTGTTGTCGTGCTCGGTCAGGGTAAAAGGATCGCGTGTCCAGCGGCCATCGTCAAAAGGAACGGTATCGGTATGACCTGCTAGCAGCAGGCCGCCCGCACCGCTTCCGGTACGCGCCAGCATATTAAATTTATTGCGGGTGCCGGGCACTGGCTGTACTTCAACGCTGAAGCCGAGGTCGCGGAACCAGCCGGCCAGCAAATTGATTAAAGTTTCATTACTCTGATCCAGTGCGGCATCGGTTGCGCTAATCGACGGTGTGGCGATTAACTGGCGGTACAGTTCAATAAAAGGCGGTAATTTTGTCTTCACTGTTGGCGGTCCTTGGGTTAGGATGTATCCATATTCATGCAGTAATAGTGAATAAAAATACATTAACGTCCTCTGCAAGGGAACCTTAAATCACTGCAGATGACAGGGCGGGTAACGGGACAAGGCCGCGACCCGGAACGTGCGACTGTAAAAAGGGTTACAGCCTGATGTTGAATACGCTGATCGTTGGTGCCAGTGGTTATGCTGGTACAGAGCTTGCCACCTTCCTGAATCGCCATCCACATATCAACATAACCGCTTTGGCGGTTTCGGCGCAAAGCCCTGATGCCGGCAAGCGCCTCTCCGATCTCCATCCGCAGCTGAAAGGTGTGGTGGATTTGCCGCTGCAGCCGCTGAGCAGCGCGGCCGAGTGGGCAGACAAGGTGGATGTGGTGTTCCTGGCGACGGCCCACGAAGTCAGCCACGATCTGGCGCCGGAATTTCTCAAGGCTGGCTGTGTGGTGTTCGACCTGTCGGGTGCGTTCCGCGTGAATGACGCTGATTTTTATACCCGCTTTTATGGCTTCACCCATCAGCATGGCGACTGGCTGGACAAAGCCGTTTACGGCCTTGCCGAATATCAGCATGAGAAAATCCAGCAGGCGCAGCTGGTGGCTGTGCCAGGTTGCTATCCGACCGCTGCGCAGCTGGCGCTGAAGCCCCTTGTGGATGCCGGACTGTTAAACGAGGCGCAGTGGCCGGTAATCAACGCCACCAGCGGCGTGAGCGGTGCCGGACGTAAAGCCAATGCCGGCACCAGCTTCTGCGAAGTGAGCCTGCAGCCTTACGGCCTGTTCAATCATCGTCATCACCCGGAAATCGTCGCGCACCTTGGTACGCCGGTGATCTTCACTCCGCATCTGGGTAACTTCCCGCGCGGTATCCTGGCGACGATTACCTGCCGTCTGAAAGCAGGTGTCAGCCGTGAAGATATCGCCGCAGTTTTCCATCGCGCCTATGACAACAAGCCACTGGTGCGGCTCTACGAGCAGGGCGTACCGGCGCTGAAAGCCGTTGTGGGTCTGCCTTACTGCGATATCGGTTTTGAAGTGCAGGGCGAGCATCTGATTGTCGTGGCAGCCGAAGATAATCTGCTGAAAGGCGCGGCATCGCAGGCGGTACAGTGCCTGAACATCCGGTTCGGCTTCCCTGAAACGCAGTCACTGATTTAACGGACAAATATACCATGACCAATCCATTGATTATCAAGCTGGGCGGTGTGTTGTTAGACAGCGAAGAAGCGCTGGCCCGCCTGTTTGAAGCGCTGCTGACCTACCGCAGCGCCCATCAGCGTCCGCTGATTATTGTCCACGGCGGCGGTTGCCTGGTGGATGAACTGATGAAAAAGCTGGCGCTGCCGGTGAAGAAGAAAAATGGCCTGCGTGTCACGCCAGCCGATCAGATCGACATTATTACCGGTGCGCTGGCGGGAACCGCGAATAAAACGCTGTTGGCCTGGGCAAAAAAATCGGGCATTAACGCGGTAGGCCTCTGCCTGGGCGATGCGGGCATCGTGAATGTCACACCGTTTGATGAAGAACTCGGCCACGTTGGCCACGCAATGCCGGGCGATCCGGCATTACTGAACACCCTGCTGGCGGCCGGTTATATGCCGGTGGTGAGCTCAATTGGTATAACTGACAGCGGCGACCTGATGAACGTCAACGCTGACCAGGCGGCGACCGCACTGGCCTCGACGCTGGGCGCTGATCTGGTCCTGTTGTCAGACGTCAGTGGTATTCTCGACGGCAAAGGTCAGCGCATCGAAGAGATGACCGCCGACAAAGCTGAGCAGCTGATTACCCAGGGCATTATTACCGACGGCATGATTGTGAAAGTGCACGCTGCGCTTGATGCAGCGCGTACCCTGGGCCGCCCGGTGGATATTGCCAGCTGGCGTCACGCTGAGCGGCTGCCTGACCTGTTTAACGGCGTGTCGATTGGCACCCGGATTCTCGCTTAACGACTCTGATTCAAGGATTACGAAATGCAAACGCAAAACATCAAAAAAATCGTTCTGGCTTACTCCGGTGGTCTTGATACTTCGGCCATCATTCCATGGCTGAAAGAGAACTACGGCGGCTGTGAAGTCGTCGCTTTTGTCGCAGATATCGGTCAGGAGCGCGGCGATCTGGAAGGTGTAGAGAAGAAAGCCCTGCAGTCCGGCGCATCTGAATGCCACGTGGTTGACCTGCGTGAAGAGTTCATCAGCGACTATGTCTATCCGGTGCTGCAGACTGGCGCCCTCTATGAAGGCACTTATCTGCTGGGCACTTCAATGGCGCGTCCTATCATCGCTAAAGCACAGGTTGAGCTGGCGCTGAAAGTGGGTGCGGATGCGCTGTGTCACGGCGCTACCGGTAAAGGGAATGACCAGGTGCGTTTCGAAACCACCTACACCGCGCTGGCACCGCAGCTGAAAGTGGTGGCACCGTGGCGTGAATGGAACCTGCGTTCACGTGAAGCGCTGCTGGACTACCTGAAAGAGCGCAACATTCCGACCACCGCGTCACTGGAGAAAATCTACAGCCGCGACGAAAACGCCTGGCACATCTCCACCGAAGGTGGCGTGCTGGAAAGCCCGGCCAATGCACCGAATAAAGATTGCTGGGTCTGGACTGTCGATCCGCTTGAAGCGCCTGACCAGCCTGAAGAAGTGACCGTAACCGTTGAAAAAGGTCGGGTCGTGGCGGTTAACGGCGAAAAACTGAGTCCGTTCCAGTGCCTGGAAAAACTTAACGTGCTGGGCGCAAAACATGGCGTCGGCCGTATTGATATCGTTGAAAACCGTCTGGTAGGGATTAAATCGCGCGGCTGCTACGAAACCCCTGGCGGCACCATCATGGTCAATGCGCTGCGTGCGGTTGAGCAGCTGGTGCTGGATCGCGATAGCTTCAAATGGCGTGAGCAGCTCGGCCACGAGATGTCCTATGTGGTTTATGACGGTCGCTGGTTCGCCCCGCTGCGTAAGTCGATTCAGGCCGCTGCCGAATCGCTGGCGGAAGAGGTTAACGGTGAAGTGGTGCTGCAGCTCTACAAAGGCCAGGCGACAGCCACCCAGAAGCGTTCCGCGAACAGCCTCTACTCGGAAGAGTTCGCCACCTTCGGTGAAGATGAAGTGTACGATCACCGTCATGCGGGCGGCTTTATCCGTCTGTTCTCGCTCTCTTCGCGTATCCGCGCCCTGAACGAGCAGAAGAAGTAATTTTCAGGCGAGGTGCGCCTCGCCTCACAGTTTCATTTCAGGGGCGGCATTTATGCCGCCCCTTGTTTAACGATTCAGAGGAGTTTTCACATGGCACTTTGGGGTGGACGGTTTACTCAGGCAGCGGATCAACGTTTTAAACAGTTCAATGACTCGCTGCGCTTCGATTACCGCCTGGCAGAGCAGGACATCATTGGCTCTGTTGCCTGGTCCAAAGCGCTGGTGACGGTAAATGTCCTGACTCAGGATGAGCAGCAGCAGCTGGAAGCGGCCCTGAATACGTTACTGGATGAAGTCCGTGAGGATCCTGAGCAGATTCTGCAGAGCGACGCCGAAGATATCCACAGCTGGGTTGAAGGCCAGCTGATCGACAAGGTGGGCGCGCTGGGCAAAAAACTGCACACCGGACGTAGCCGTAACGATCAGGTCGCGACCGATCTCAAGCTGTGGTGCAAGGTGCAGATTGAGGCGCTGCTGGGTGCCACCCGTGATCTGCAGCAGGCGCTGGTGGTCACCGCTGAAGCCAATCAGGATGCGGTGATGCCGGGCTACACGCATCTGCAGCGTGCGCAGCCGGTGACGTTTGCGCACTGGTGCCTGGCCTACGTTGAAATGCTGGCGCGTGACGAGAGCCGTCTGCAGGATACGCTGAAGCGGCTCGATGTCAGCCCGCTGGGCTGTGGCGCACTGGCCGGTACCGCGTATGAGATCGATCGTCAGCAGCTGGCAGGCTGGCTGGGCTTTGCTTCTGCCACGCGCAACAGTCTGGATACCGTATCAGACCGCGATCACGTGCTGGAGCTGCTTTCTGACGCTGCCATCGGCATGGTGCATCTGTCGCGCTTCGCCGAAGATATGATCTTCTTCAATACCGGTGAAGCGGGCTTTATCGAACTGTCAGATAAAGTGACCTCCGGCTCATCGCTGATGCCGCAGAAGAAAAACCCGGATGCGCTGGAGCTGATTCGCGGCAAGTGTGGCCGGGTGCAGGGCGCGCTGACCGGCATGATGATGACGCTGAAAGGTCTGCCGCTGGCCTACAACAAAGATATGCAGGAAGACAAAGAGGGGGTGTTTGACGCGCTCGACACCTGGCTCGACTGTCTGCATATGTCAGTTCTGGTGCTGGATGGCCTGCAGGTTAAACGCCCGCGCTGCCAGGAAGCGGCTGAACAGGGTTACGCAAACTCCACTGAACTGGCTGACTATCTGGTCGCCAAAGGCGTGCCGTTCCGTGAAGCACACCATATCGTCGGGGAAGTAGTGGTTGCCGCCATCGGGCAGGGTGTGGCGCTGGAAGCGCTGTCGCTGGCACAGCTGCAGCAGTTCAGTGCGGTGATTGGCGAGGATGTCTATCCCATTCTGGCGCTGCAATCCTGTCTGGATAAGCGTAATGCGCAGGGCGGCGTCTCGCCACAGCAGGTTGCGCGTGCCATCGGTGACGCAAAGCAGCGTCTGGCGTAATTAACAGGTAAAAAAAAGCGGGCACATTAAATGCCCGCCAACCTCTAGCTTCAGAATTACTCATTTTTATAGGCACATCATCAAAGCGCCTGCTCTCCCGGCCGACGCTCAGATTCTCTTACGCTGACAGCAAATATTGCTGCAGATCCTCACTGCCGCCAATGTGACGACCTCCCATGAAGATCTGCGGTACCGTCGCCCGGCCTGAAACGGCGCGCAGACTCACGGTTGTTGCATCCTGTCCCAGCACGATCTCTTCGTACTGAATACCATGATCCATCAGCATCTGTTTTGCCTGGGTGCAGAAGGTGCAGCCAGGTTTAGTGAAGATTGAAACCGACTCCTGAGCTTTACACTCGGGCGCCAGATAGCGCAGCATGGTGTCGGCATCAGAGACCTCAAATGGGTCGCCCGGCTTGTTTGGCTCAACAAACATTTTCTCTACCACGCCGTTACGCACCAGCATCGAGTAGCGCCATGAACGTGGGCCAAAGCCGAGATCGGCTTTCTCAACCAGCATCTCCATGCCGCGGGTAAACTCGCCGTTGCCATCAGGGATAAAGGTAATGTTGTCTGCGCGCTGTTCTGCTTTCCAGGCGTTCATCACAAACGTGTCATTCACCGAGACGCACAGAATGCTGTCCACACCCTGCTGGGCAAACAGACCCGCTAATTCGTTGTAACGCGGCAGATGGCTGGAGGAGCAGGTCGGTGTGAATGCGCCCGGCAGTGAAAAAACGATGACCGTTTTGTCTTTAAACAGCGCTTCAGTGGTGACATCGACCCAGCGATCGCCCTGACGTGTGTGAAAAGTCACTGACGGAATAGCTTTACCTTCCTGACTTGCAAACATTTTTTTCTCCTGACATACCGCGTTCCATTTGATGTGCGCATTATTCCCAACCACCCTTGATAGGGCCAATCGTTCATTGCTATTCTATCTATCGCCACGGGCTATCGTGGCTTGGAGGGTAATAATGAATATTCGTGATCTTGAATATCTGGTTTCGCTTGCTGAACACCGTCATTTCCGCCGTGCCGCGGATGCGTGTCATGTCAGTCAGCCGACGTTAAGCGGGCAGATCCGTAAGCTGGAAGATGAGCTGGGTGTGATGCTGCTGGAGCGTACCAGCCGTAAAGTGCTGTTCACCCAGGCAGGTTTGCTGCTGGTGGATCAGGCGCGTACGGTGCTGCGTGAAGTGAAAGTGCTGAAAGAGATGGCCAGTCAGCAAGGGGAAGCGATGTCAGGTCCGCTGCATATCGGCCTCATTCCGACCACCGCGCCCTACTTATTGCCACAGATTATCCCGACGCTGCACCAGACATTCCCGAAACTGGAGATGTATCTGCACGAAGCGCAGACGCAGCAACTTCTGGCACAGCTCGATAGCGGCAAGCTGGACTGCGCGATTATCGCGCTGGTCAAAGAGAGTCAGGCCTTTATCGAAGTGCCGTTGTTTGATGAGCCGATGAAGCTGGCAGTCTATGCCGATCATCCCTGGTGCGATCGCGACCGGGTACCTATGTCCGATCTGGCAGGCGAGAAGCTGCTGATGCTGGAAGATGGGCACTGTCTGCGTGACCAGGCGATGGGGTTCTGCTTTGAGGCGGGCGCCGATGAAGATACCCATTTTCGCGCGACCAGTCTTGAGACGCTGCGCAATATGGTGGCGGCAGGCAGCGGGATTACGCTGCTACCGGCGCTGGCAGTCCCACCGGAGCGTATCCGCGACGGCGTCTGCTATCTCACCTGCTACAAACCGGTGCCACAGCGTACAATTGCGCTGGTCTATCGTCCGGGTTCACCTCTGCGCAGCCGTTATGAACAGCTGGCAGAGGCGATTAAAACCCACATGCAGCACTATTTCGACGCTGCGTTAAAACAGGCGGTTTAAGCCGTTTAACGCTGCAACGCGATAGGCTTCGGCCATGGTCGGATAGTTAAAGGTGGTATTCACGAAGTACTCAATCGTGTTGCCACCGTTTTTCTGCTCCATGATCGCCTGACCGATGTGAATAATCTCGGCGGCACGTTCACCAAAGCAGTGAATTCCCAGAATCTCTTTGGTTTCCCGATGGAACAGAATCTTCAGGCTGCCAACGTTCATGCCAACGATCTGCGCTCGCGCCAGATGTTTGAACTGCGCGCGGCCCACTTCGTAAGGCACCTTCATTGCCGTCAGCTGCTGCTCGGTTTTACCCACGGAGCTGATTTCCGGAATGGTGTAAATCCCGGTTGGGATATCTTCAATCAGGTGCGCTGACGCTTCCCCTTTGATAATCGCCTGAGCGGCAATACGGCCCTGATCGTAGGCGGCTGAGGCCAGGCTTGGATAGCCAATCACGTCTCCGACGGCATAAATGTGCGGCTGAGCCGTCTGATACATGCTGTTCACTTTCAGCAGGCCACGACCATCCGCTTCCAGGCCCACATTTTCCAGCGACAGCGAATCGGTGTTGCCGGTACGGCCGTTGGCGTAAAGCAGACAGTCGGCTTTCACTTTCTTACCCGACTTCAGATGCATGATGACGCCATCTTCCACCCCTTCGATCTTCTCAAACTCTTCGTTGTGACGAATTACCACGCCGCTGTTCCAGAAGTGGTAAGAGAGAGAGTCAGACATCTCCTGATCAAGAAACGCCAGCAGGCGATCGCGGGTGTTAATCAGGTCAACTTTGACGTTCAGGCCACGGAAAATCGACGCATATTCACAGCCAATCACGCCCGCGCCATAAATAATGACGTGGCCTGGTTCGTGGTGCAGATTGAGAATAGAGTCGGAGTCATAAACGCGTGGATGGGTAAAGTCGACATTGTCAGGATGGTAAGGTCGTGAACCACAGGCGATAACAAACTTCTCTGCCGTCAGCGTCTCACGCGTGCCATCCGGTTGCTCAATCTCAATGGTGTTGGCATCAACAAAATGCGCATCGCCCTGATAAAGTTCACAACGGTTACGCTCGTAGAAGCCCTGACGCATGGCTGTCTGCTGGCTGATCACGTTTTCAGTGTGATTGAGAATGTCGGCAAAAGAGGAGCGAAGCAGTCGGGTATGATCGCTGTAGAGCGGATTTTGGTTGAATTCAATAATGCGACTGACGGCGTGGCGAAGGGCTTTAGAAGGGATGGTGCCCCAGTGCGTACAACCGCCGCCGATGTTGTGGTAGCGTTCGATCACGGCGATGCGCGCTCCCTGTTTTACCAGCCCCATCGCCGCCCCTTCACCGCCGGGCCCTGAGCCAATCACAATGGCATCGTAATCGTAAGACTTTTGCATACCGATACGTCCTATTATTTATACATTTTTACAACGAGATTCTAACATCTCGTCGCGCACTTCTGAATTCTATCAGCGATTTTCACCACATTTTGACAAAGAGTGAGGTTCACAGGCGGTGACAAAGATTGCCAATCTGTACGCTGAAAATTTTGTTATAGTGCCTGCTTAACACCGCTAAA
Source organism: Pantoea sp. Ft-CA_14 (assembly GCF_024520875.1). NCBI lineage: Bacteria > Pseudomonadati > Pseudomonadota > Gammaproteobacteria > Enterobacterales > Erwiniaceae > Pantoea > Pantoea sp. Ft-CA_14. The sequence goes on from NZ_JALNPM010000017.1 coordinate 109,000, forward strand.
GGCAGAGAGAATGGGCGTCAGAGCGCAACAAAAAGAACGTACACGACGTACACTGATTGAAGCCGCCTTCAGTCAGCTCAGCGCCGAGCGCAGTTTTGCCAGTCTGAGTTTGCGGGAGGTTGCCCGTGAAGCAGGGATTGCACCTACCTCCTTTTATCGTCATTTCAAGGATGTTGATGAGCTTGGCCTGACGATGGTAGATGAAAGCGGGCTGATGTTGCGACAGCTGATGCGCCAGGCGCGCCAGCGTATTGCCAAAGGCGGCAGCATCATTAAAACGTCGGTGTCGACCTTTATGGAGTTTATCGGCAACAATCCCAACGCTTTCCGCCTGTTACTGCGTGAACGTTCCGGCACCTCTGCCGCTTTTCGTGCCGCCGTGGCGCGTGAAATTCAGCACTTTATCGCTGAACTGGCCGATTATCTTGAGGTCGAAAATCGCATGCCGCGCAGTTTTACCGAAGCGCAGGCTGAAGCGATGGTGACCATTGTTTTCAGCGCCGGTGCAGAAGCACTGGATGTTGATGCTGAGCAGCGACGTAAGCTTGAGGATCGGCTGGTGTTACAGCTGCGTATGATCGCCAAAGGCGCTTATTACTGGTACCGCCGGGAGCAAGAGCGACTGGCGGCCACCCTGGAAAAACCCGAAGAGCAATGAGTAAGGATCAGTCCATGACCCACCCAGGTACTCGCGATAAAAGCACACTGGTACTGGCTTTTATTACCGGCTTAGCAATTAACGGCTCGTTTTCTGTGCTGTTCAGCGCCTTTGTTCCATTTTCGATTTTTCCGCTGATTGCGCTGGGTCTGGCGGCCTGGTGTCTGCATCAGCGCTACCTCAACACCAATATGCCGGACGGTATGCCAGGACTGGCAGCGGCGTTTTTCCTGTTGGGGATTCTGGTTTATAGCGCGCTGGTGCGGGCAGAATACCCGGATATTGGCTCCAACTTCGTTCCCACCGTTCTGATGGTAGCGCTGGTGTTCTGGATTGCGACGCGTTTTAAGCGCAAGCGTAATCAGTAGTGATAAAAGAAAACGGGAACCTCAGGGTTCCCGTTTTTGTTTACGCTTTACGTGTCAGCAGGACACCGCATTCCATATGGTGGGTATAGGGGAACTGATCAAACAGCGCCAGCCGCGTCACATCGTGCGTTTCCGCCAGCGTCTGCAGATTGTTGCTGAGGGTCTGCGGATTGCAGGAGATATAAAGGATGCGCGGATACGCCTGCACCATTTTCACCGTCTCTTCATCCAGTCCGCTGCGCGGCGGATCGACAAAAATCGTCTCGCATTCGTAGCTGGTCAGGTCAATCCCTTCCAGACGATTAAAGCTGCGCACGCCATTCATCGCCTGGGTAAACTCTTCCGCCGCCATACGAATGATCTGCACGTTATCAATCTGGTTCACGGCAATATTGTATTGTGCTGACGCAACAGAGGGCTTGGCGATCTCAGTCGCCAGAACGCGGCGGAAATTGCGTGCCAGCGCCAGCGAGAAGTTGCCATTACCGCAGTAGAGTTCCAGCAGGTCGCCCTGTGAATCCTGCGTCACATCCAGCGCCCACTCCAGCATCTGAATATTCATCGCTGCATTAGGCTGGGTAAAACTGTTTTCGACCTGACGATAGATAATCTCGCGACCCGCTACCGGCAGACACTCATCAACATAGTCGCGATCCAGGCAGATTTTGGTCTTGGTGGCGCGACCAATCAGCTGCACATCCAGCCCTTCCGCGCGAAGCTGGTCACGCAGCGCCGCGGCTGCCTGCTGCCACTCATCATCCAGTTTGCGGTGATAGAGCAGCGAAATCACAATCTGATTGCTCAGGGTCGACAGATAGTCGATCTGGAACAGTTTATGACGCAGGGTACGGTTATCACGGATCGCGGCGATCATCTTTGGCATCAGCTGATTGATCAGCTGGCTGGCCGCCGGGAACTGATCAACACGGATCCGCTCGCGTGTCTGCTGATCAAAGATGATGTGATAGATATCATCGCCGTCGTGCCACAGGCGGAATTCGGCGCGCATCCGATAGTGGCTGACCGGTGAACGGAACACCTCCACGTCGGGCGCAGCAAACGGTGTCATCATCGTCTCTAAACGACTGACTTTTTCCGCCAGCTGTGCGTCATAGTCTTCAATGGGGAGATGTTCGGGTGTCATGAGCAATCCTGATTAATAGCTTACCAGCGGGCGATTGTAGGCATTCACTTGCTGATGTCCAGTCCCGCAGCGAGAAGATGTTTGGCAGTCTGGACTTCCGTATCTCCACTCCGTAGACTGCAGACGCCGGCCTCAAGCCCGAGTTAATAGGGAATCCAGTGTGAATCTGGAGCTGACGCGCAGCGGTAAGGAATGTCGTGATGAGTGCAATTGCAGACACTGTCCTGTGGGATGGGAAGTCATCATCACTTATGGTTCCCAGCCCGAAGACCTGCCGGTGTAACGTCGCTACTCGTACAATCATCGCGTGCTATTGATTGTCGGCCTGCGGCATCCTGCTTCGTCTTATGGATGCGATAAAAATGACAAAAAAAACTGCTTCGCTGTTCGCTCTGAGCGCAACGGCGATTTCTCTCTGGGCGCAATACGGTTTTGCTCAGGGGAATGATGATACGCAAATAGTCACCGCCAACCGTTTTGCTGAACCTGTTTCAGGTGTGCTGGCACCCACCACCGTCGTCACACGTGATGAGATTGATCGCTGGCAGGCCAAAAGCCTGACGGATGTGATGCGCCGCCTGCCGGGTGTCGATGTCGCGCAAAGTGGCGGGTTAGGGCAGCAGAGTTCGCTGTTTATTCGGGGCACCGAATCGAGACATGTACTGATCCTGATTGATGGTATCCGGCTTAATCAGGCGGGTATCACCGGTTCGTCTGACCTCAGCCAGATCCCGCTGTCACTGGTGCAGCGCATCGAATATATTCGCGGTGCGCGTTCTGCAGTCTACGGTTCCGATGCGATTGGCGGCGTGGTGAATATCATTACGGGCCGATCGCAACCCGGCACCACGCTGACGGCGGGCGTCGGGTCCAACGGCTATCAATCCTACGACGGCTCAACCCAGCAGATGCTGGGCGATGCGACAAAGCTCACTCTGGCAGGCAACTACACCTATACCAAAGGGTATGACGTGGTGGCGGGTTATCCCAATGACTATGGCCCGGCGCAGCACGATCGCGACGGCTTCATGAGCAAAACCCTGTATGGCAACCTTGAGCATCAGTTCAGCGATGAACTCAGTGGTTTTGTGCGCGGCTACGGGTTTGATAACCGCACCGCCTACGACGGTTCATACACCTACGATAATAATTTCAATATTATCGGGCTGGCGGATACCCGCCAGCTCTACAGCCAGACCTGGGACACCGGGTTACGCTTCAATCGTGACTTCTACTCTACCCAGCTCATCGCCAGTTATGGCCATACCAAAGACATCAACTACGATCCGCGCAATGGTCGCTACGGTACCGCGTCCACCTTTGATGATGTCACCCAGTACAATCTGCAGTGGGGCAACACCGTGCAGGTGGGGCAGGGGGCGATCAGCGCGGGTGTCGACTGGCAGAAAGAGACGACCGAGCCGGGCACGAACTATTTGTCAGATAGTTATGAGCAGCGTAATACCGGTCTCTACCTGACCGGCCAGCAGCAGTTTGGCAGCGTCACCCTTGAAGGTGCGGTACGCGGTGACGACAACAATCAGTTTGGCTGGCATAACACCTGGCAGACGGCGGCCTCATGGGAGTTTATCTCCGGCTACCGTGCGTTCGCCTCTTATGGCACCGCTTTTAAAGCGCCCAATCTGTCGCAGGTTTACAGCCCGTTTTATGGCAACCGTGACCTCGATCCTGAAAAAAGTAAGCAGTGGGAAGGCGGCTTTGAAGGGCTGAGCGGACCGGTGAACTGGCGTGTTTCGGGCTATCGCAACGACATCGATAATCTGATTGATGCTGATCCGGCAACTTTCCGTTACTACAACATTAAGCAGGCCCGCATTAAAGGCGTTGAAGCGACCGCAGGATTCGACACCGGGCCGCTGGCGCATCAGCTCTCTTATGATTATGTCGACGCACGGGATGGCAGCACCGATCAGCCGCTCGTACGCCGGGCTAAGCAGCAGGTGAAATACCAGCTCGACTGGACGCTGTATGAGTTTGACTGGTCAGTCACCTACCATTATCTGGGTGACCGTTATGATACGGACTTTAACAGCTCTCCCAGCCGTCGTGTGAAGTTAGGTGGCGTCAGCCTGTGGGATCTCGCCGTCTCATATCCTGTCACTTCACAACTCACGGTTCGTGGTAGAATTGCCAACCTGTTCGATAAAGATTACGAGACAGTGTATGGCTATCAGACACCAGGACGAGAGTATTACCTCAGCGGCAGCTACAACTTCTGATTTGCGTCCCACCGTGCTGGTGTTTGATTCCGGCGTCGGTGGGCTTTCTGTCTATGATGAGGTCCGTCAGCTGTTGCCGGATCTTCATTATCTCTACGCCTTCGATAACGCTGGCTTCCCTTACGGTGAGAAAAGCGAGACTTTCATTGTGGATCGGGTGGTCGCTATCGTTGAGGCCATTACCCGCAGCTATCCTCTCTCGTTAGTCATCATCGCCTGTAATACGGCCAGCACCGTTTCATTGCCCGCTTTACGTGAACGTTTTGCCTTTCCTGTCGTGGGGGTGGTTCCGGCGATTAAACCGGCCGCGCGCCTGACGCGAAATGGCGTAGTGGGCTTGCTGGCGACGCGTGCCACGGTGCGCCGTCCTTATACCCATGAGCTGGTGTCGCAGTTTGCCGGTTCCTGCAAGATAGAGATGCTGGGATCAGCGGAGCTGGTTGAACTGGCAGAAGCGAAGCTCCATGGTGCGGAGGTGGCTCTGGATGAGGTGCGCCGTATTGTTCAGCCGTGGCTGCGGATGGCGGAACCACCGGACACGGTCGTTTTAGGCTGTACGCACTTTCCTTTACTACGCGAAGAGTTGCAGCAGGTGTTACCGGAAGGAACGCGTCTGATTGATTCCGGTGCGGCAATTGCACGACGCACAGCCTGGCTGCTGGAGCATGAAGCACCTGAAGTACATTCATCGCAGCAGAACGTTGCATTTTGTACGGAGCTGGATGGCGAAGCGGTACAATTATCACCCGTTTTACAGCGTTATGGCTTCCCGTTGCTGGAAAAACTGGCGCTTTAGCGGCTTTTAGCTGAAAAAATCAGCACTCGGAATTTTATTTGAAATTAGCACTTGTCACCCTCCGAGAACTCCCTATAATGCGCCTCCACTGACACGGCACAACGGCTTACGAAGCGCCGGGTTGAGTAGGTTCGAAATCATACGAACCAGTGAGTTAAGCGAAAATAAATGCTTGACTGACAATGCGGAAAGCGTAATATACGCAGCCCGCGCCGCAGTAAATCGCGGCATGCTCTTTAACAATTTATCAGACAATCTGTGTGGGCACTCGCAGGATTGATATCAGCGTCTCCGGACGTAAAAAAAT